>NZ_JBEXGU010000003.1:57566-149205 GCF_040607515.1 Streptosporangium sp. NPDC005286
GGCTTCGGGGGTGTCGGTTTCGGGGGTGGTGGCGATTTCGGCGAGGGTGGTGTAGGTGTTGGCGCCTTCGAGCAGGAGTTCGGTGGTCATGTGTTCTTCCTTTCGGGTGTTGTGTGGTGGGTTTCGAGAGGTCGGAAAGTCAGCAGTTGAAGACGATGGTGAAAGAGACGTCGAGGGTGGCGGTGGTGGTGGTCAGCGAAGCGGCCTCGAGGGCATCGGTTTCGGGGGTGGTGGCGATTTCGGCGAGGGTGGTGTAGGTGTTGGCGCCTTCGAGCAGGAGTTCGGTGGTCATGTGTTTTTCCTTTCGGGGTTTTGTGTTGCGGGTTTGGGGGTCAGGTGGTTAGCACTCGAGGGCGTTGGTGACGGCGATGGAGGTGGCCCAGCCGAGGCTGAGGATGCTTATGGTTGCGGGGCTGATTTCGGGGACGTCGATTTCAGGGCCAGACGCGACCTCGGCGAGGGAGGTGTAGGTGTTGGCGCCTTCGAGTAGGAGTTCGGTGGTCATGTGTTTTTCCTTTCGGGGTTTTGTGTTGTGGGTTTGGGGGTCAGGTGGTTAGCACTCGATGGCGACGGTGAAGGCGATGGCGCCGGGGGTCAGGATGAGCGTGATGGGGGTGGCTTCGGGGGTGTCGGTTTCGGGGGTGGTGGCGATTTCGGCGAGTGAGGTGTAGGCGTTGGCGCCTTCGAGCAGGAGTTCTGCGGACATGTGTTTTCCCTTCGGGGTGTTGTGTTGCGGATTTCGGAGGTCAGGTGATCAGCACTCGAGGTAAAAGGTGAGGGAGATGCTGACGCTGATGGTGGAAGTGGGAATGGCCTCGGGGGTGCTGGTTTCGGAGGCTGTGGCGATTTCGGCGAGTGAGGTGTAGGCGTTGGCGCCTTCGAGCAGGAGTTCTGTGGACATGTGTTTCTCCTTTCGAGATGCCGTGTGATGGGCTTCCTGGTTTCAGAGCATCAGCAGCTGTGTTCGAATGTGGCGATTGTGACGCCGATGCTGAAAAAGATGCTCACAATGGGAGTGGCCTCGGGGGTGTCGGTTTCGGGGGTGGTG
This sequence comes from Streptosporangium sp. NPDC005286, assembly GCF_040607515.1. Lineage (NCBI taxonomy): Bacteria > Bacillati > Actinomycetota > Actinomycetes > Streptosporangiales > Streptosporangiaceae > Streptosporangium > Streptosporangium sp. NPDC005286. The sequence goes on from NZ_JBEXGU010000003.1 coordinate 58,615, forward strand.
GTGACCTCGGTGAGGGAGGTGTAGGCGTCGGCGCCTTGCATGAGGAGTTCGGTGGGCATGTGTTTCTCCTTTTCGCGGTGTTGTGCGGTGGGTGTGCTGGTTCAGGGCGTCAGCAGCTGCCGGCGACTGTGGCGGCGATCGAGTAGCCCAAGGTCAAGGAGATGATGTAGGGGGTGGCCTCGGGGGTGTCGGTTTCGGGGGTGGTGGTGACCTCGGTGAGGGAGGTGTAGGCGTCGGCGCCTTGCATGAGGAGTTCGGTGGGCATGTGTTTCTCCTTTTCGCGGTGTTGTGCGGTGGGTGTGCTGGTTTCAGGGCGTCAGCAGTTGACGACGATGGTGGCGCCGTAGCTCAAGCCGAGGGTGAAGCTGAAGATGACGGGGGTGGCCTCGGGGGTGTCGATTTCGGTGGCTGCGGTGACCTCGGTGAGTGAGGTGTAGGCGTCGGCGCCTTGCATGAGGAGTTCGGCGGTCATGTGTTTTCTCCTTTTGAGGTGTCTTGCGATGGGTTTTGAGAGGTAGGAGAGTCAGCAGCCGAAGACAATGGTGAAAGAAACGGAGAGAGTGGCGGTGCTGGTGGTGATCGAGGCAGCCTCGGGGCGTCGGCTCCGGGGGGCGTCGCGTACACCCTGGCAAGCGAGGTGTACGCGACGGCGCCTTCCGTCAGAAGCTCAGCAGGTATGCGATCTTTCTTTTGAAACGTTGTGCGATGAACTTCCCGGTTTCAAAACGTCAGCAGCCGCCGCCGAGTGTGAGTGCGACGCTGACGCTGACGCCAATGCTGAAGGAGACGGCGGGGGTGATCTCGGGGATGTCGGTTTCGGGGGTGGTGGCGACTTCGGTGAGGGAGGTGTAGGCGTTGGCGCCTTGCATGAGGAGTTCGGTGGGCATGTGTTTCTCCTTTCGCGATGTTGTGCGGTGGGTGTGCTGGTTTCAGGGCGTCAGCAGCCGAGGTAGACGGTGACGTTGATGAGGGTGATGGTCATGCTGACGATCGGGGTGGCCTCAGGAGCGTCGGTTTCGGGGCCCGCCGCGACCTCGGCGAGTGAGGTGTAGGCCTCGGCACCCTCCATCAGGAACTCGGTGGGCATGTGTTCACCTCCTCCGGTACCTCTCTCAAGATCCGGACCCGGGTTCGGGGTCGGTGGTCTCGAAGGGGAGCGTCGGTGAGTCGAGGTTGCGGTGGACCGCGTCGGGGACGATCCCGGCGGCCCGCAGTGCCTCGGCGACCGCCTGGTCCCGGTCGCCGCCGTGCTCGGCGTGCGCCAGCAGGCCGGCGGTGACGGCCTGGGAGCGGTGCTCGCCGAAGCTCAGGCCGCGCATCCCGGGCCGGGAGTCCTGCGGCTCCCAGGCCCAGCCGATGCCGCGATCCAGCTCGGCGACATAGCTGGACATGTCCTGTCGGAGCCCGCCGGCCGCGGAGGCCGCCCGGGCGATCTCCGGTACGGCATGCCAGGAACGTGACCCCAGGTAGACCACGATGGCGTCGCGACGCGGATAGAGGTCGCGAGCGGAGAGCACCTTGGCCCGATAGGGAACCTGAAGCTCCTCCAGCCGTCCGATCACCGCGCCCCACAACCCGGGGGCCGCGTCGGCCGCGTCGGCTCCGACGTACAGCCGCACGCACGCGCCCTGCTCGATGTCGTGCCCCAGCGAGCCGTTGACGAGTAGAAAGCCGGGCGACAGCGCCGGCAGGACGGCCGGCAGACTGACCCATCGCGACGGCCCGCCGGGCGTCTCGACCTCGGCGCCGAGTTGCGGCTCAGGGATCAGCACACGCACGCCGTGCAGGCGGACGACGGCGGGCGAGCCGGGCTCCATCGGGGCCAGGACAGGGGAGACACGGTGCGGAACCATCGCGCGCAGAGCCTGCTCGAAGCCGGAGTCACGCAGCGACTTGGGACGCGGCCCCTCCCTGAGCTCCCGGCCGGCGTGGAACACGTCGTACAGCGCGTCCGCCAGCGCACCGCGCAACGCCTTGGGACTGCCGGCGGTGACCTCGCGATCGTCCACCGTGGCGGACATCAGATCCGCGCTGATCTGCACCCGGTCGAGTGACTGCTTCACCTTCAACCTCCAATGCCCAACGTGGTGGTGAAGTCGGCGGGACTGAGCAGGACCTTGCGCCCGACGCCCGCCGCCGCACGTTGCAGGGGCGTCAACCGCGGGCGCTGGAGGCCGGCGGCGAGGAGCCGGTCGAACATGTGCCAGCCGGCGAAGGCCGCTGCCCTGACCGCCAGCTCCTGGTCGGCGCGGGCCGCCGGCCTGGCATCGAGATAGCCCGACCAGAACGACTCGATGTACGGCCGCAGGGTCTCGAACCGCCGGGCGCCGTTGGCCACGACCTCCCGGTCGCTCACGGCGTCCTCATGGGTGGCCATGCCGAGCACGCCACGGAAGAGCCATTCACCGACGAAGGCGCCCACGTCCCGCGCGGGGTCGGCCACTCTGGCCTCCTCCCAGTCGGCCAGATACAGCGTGCCTTCGTGGTACAGGAACTGGTCGATCCGGAGGTCACCGTGGACCAGGACGCGGGAACTGCCTTTCTCCCACTGGGAAAGGTTCCTGATCGCCTCGACGACCACGGGATCGTTGTGCAGGATCCCCCACCCTTCCAGTTCCGCCCCGCTCGCGGCCGCGTAGACCTCCAGCGGGATAGCGGACAGGCCGCCGAGCGGCGGGAGCGGCGGTTCCGAGGTGTCCTCGGCCACGGGGCCCGGCGCCTGGAGGGTGTGGAGCGTTCCGATCTGGATCCCCGCCGAGTTGGCGAGTTCCCAGGTGAAGCCGTCTTCGGTGGCGAGGTCGGCTCCGCTGGTGGCACCCTCAAGCAGGGTGAAGGCCACCAGGCCGGACTCGCCGTCGCCGCCCAGGAAACGGGGAGCGTTGATCACCGCATGCGCGTCGAGCAGCACGCCCATCGCGCTGATCCGGTCCACCTGCCGGCGGACCATGTCCGCCGGCCCGTTGACCCGCTTGACGAAGACCGGAAGTCCCGTACTGGTCACGCCGGCCCAGATGTCGTTGCGACCGAGGAACGTGGAGACCGCGTCCTGCCGCAGGGTCCCCAGATCGAGCCTCGTGAGGAACTCCGCGACCTCGGGAACCTGGTCGAGCGGCACCGGGGCCAGCTTCGGCCGTTCACGCACCGTCATCGTCGGCCTCGAAACCTGAGGCGTGGCGCGGCCCGGTGCCGGTGATCTTATCGGCGGCCAGATGGAGGCCGCCCTCTTTGTCGCAGTGTCTCCTGCGCATGATTCTGTCTCCCCGTAAGTGGAACGGACATCTGGACGCGACCACGTTCGTCGGGATGACGGCGAAGATCCGTTCCGGACTCGTCCTCGGTCTTCGTGGTCAACTCGGGGTGAGCGTGTCCTTATCGCCTTGAAAGTGACTTGTGGGCGACTGCATCGGCATGTCAACTGGCATGAAGATTCCCAGGTAAGCGGGCATGGCGCTGTTGACCGGTGCCATCGGTAAGGTGCGCGTCGCCTCCGGTGGGCGGCCGGAGGTCCCCGCTGCCGGGGGACTCTCAGAGCCTGCTGAGGCGTCCACTCGCCCGTGTCCAGGCTGACGCCGCGGGCTGACGCATGCGGGCCGAGGGACGCGGGCTGAGGGACGCGGAAGGACTCGCTTTCGGCGAGCACGCCGGTGCCGTGGCGCAAAAGCCGATCACGTGGACGGTCACAGTGCGTGAGCGGTGAGGAGGAGATCGGCCGATCGGGTCAGGGACATCTCAGCGATCGAACCGGGGCGAGAAGCGACTTCGCCGTCTCGGTTGCGGGCCGTGCCCTCCGGTGTGGCGCGGGCCGAGGTCGCCGCACTGCTCGTCGAGCACGGACGCTTCACCGGGCATGACCGGGGAGCGTCCGTGGGGGCGCGGCGACTGGATCTGGCCTTCGCCGCTGAGGGCAGGGCGGCCTGGTCGCTCGGAGAATCAAAAAGGCCGTTTCCCGCTGGGGGAAACGGCCTTTGATGTGGGTGGACGATACAGGGATTGAACCTGTGACCTCTTCCGTGTCAGGGAAGCGCTCTCCCGCTGAGCTAATCGTCCGCATGGGGAAGGACCAGAGGTGGAGACGGGATTTGAACCCGTGTAGACGGCTTTGCAGGCCGTTGCCTCGCCTCTCGGCCACTCCACCGGAGTGAGAGCCCGAAGACCCTTCGAGCGGAAGACGGGATTCGAACCCGCGACCCTCACCTTGGCAAGGTGATGCTCTACCACTGAGCCACTTCCGCGTGTTTCCTCCGGGTTTCGCTCCCGGTGGCGACGAGAGAACTCTAGCGGGTTTTCCGCGCGGTTGCGTAACCGTGCGTTCAGCCGCCCGTCCGGTGCCCGTAGGGCGGGCGGCTCAGCCGGTCTGGCCGGTCTGGTGGCGCAACTGACGGACGACGGCGCGTTCCACCGCGGGCAGGGTGAGGAAGATCTCCAGGATGCGGGTGAGGCGGTGCACCTCGATGCGGTGGAAGGCGGGGCCGTCGGCGCGGGCCAGCAGGAAGGTCAGGGCCAGCGGGGGCAGCGGGGCGGCGATCACGTGCAGGCCGGAGTCGAGGGTGAAGGAGGTCGGGCGGGCGGGGGTCTCGGTGGGGAAGGGGACCTGCTCGGGAGCCCGCCAGCTGGAGTGGACGGTCACGCGAGGGATCTTCTCGGTCGCCGCCGCGGCCCAGTCGGCGCTGAACAGCACGGGCATGGAGTCGATCAGGGTGGCCAGCGCCCGATCGCCGGCCGTGGTGATGTATTTGAGGATCTCCAGCTCCGGGTAGGTGCCCGGTGCCTCGCGCGTGCTCCAGACACCCTCGATCGTCACCCCCGGCACGCTCTCCAACCCCTCGACCAGGGTTTCCCTGGGGGCGGAGTCGGGCCAGTAGACGGTGATGTCGTCCAGCGCCCGGCCCTCGCCGCGCTCCAGGACGACCACCTGGGTGATGTCCGCGCCCGCGACGCCGAGGACGCGGGTGACCTTCCCCAGGGAGCCCGGCCGGTCGGGCAGTGCGATCCGCAGTCGCAGCAGCATCCGCGGCCTCCCATGTCACGTCGGGTTACACCAGGTACACCATATCCAGCGGATGATTCGTCCCGCTCGTCGCGGTGCGGTAGAAAAGCCAGGTGGAGTCGTTGAAACTGGGATCGCTGGAGGTGTGGCCGCCGGTCGTCCTCGCCCCGATGGCCGGGATAACCAACACGGCGTTCCGTGCCCTCTGCCGGGAACAGGGCGGCGGTCTGTTCGTCTGCGAAATGATCACGACGCGGGCGCTGGTGGAGCGTAGCCCGAAGACGTTGAAGATGATCCGGTTCGAGCCCGACGAGCGTCCCCGCAGCCTCCAGCTCTACGGGATCGACCCGGTGACGGTCGGCAGGGCCGTCCGCATGATCGCCGAGGAGGACCTGGCCGATCACGTCGATCTCAACTTCGGCTGCCCGGTGCCCAAGGTGACCCGCAAGGGCGGCGGCTCCGCCCTGCCGTACAAGCGGAACCTGCTCCGGGCGATCCTGCGTGAGGCGGTGCGCAACGCCGGGACGCTGCCGGTGACCATGAAGATGCGCAAGGGCATCGACGACGACCACCTGACCTATCTGGACGCCGGGCGGATCGCCGTGGAGGAGGGCGTCTCCGCGATCGCGCTGCACGGCCGCACCGCGATCCAGCACTACGGCGGAACCGCCGACTGGGAGGCGATCGCGCGGCTCAAGGAGAGCGTGCCGGAGATCCCGGTGCTCGGCAACGGCGACATCTGGAGCGCCGACGACGCGCGCCGCATGATGGACGAGACCGGGTGCGACGGCGTCGTCGTCGGCCGGGGATGCCTGGGGCGCCCGTGGCTCTTCGCCGACCTGGCGGCCATGTGCGAGGGCGGCGGCGAGCGGCGCCGTCCCCGGCTGGGCGAGGTCGCCGCGACCATGGACCGGCACGCCACCCTGCTGACCGAGTGCTTCGAGAGCGAGCCGCACGCCGTGGCCGACTTCCGCAAGCACGTCGGCTGGTATCTCAAGGGTTTCACCGTCGGCTCCGCCCTCCGTCGCCGCCTGGCCACCTCCGAGACCCTGGCCGGCCTGCGGGAGGGGCTCGCCGAACTCGACGCCGACCAGTCCTGGCCCGAGGGGGTGGACGTCCCCCGGGGCAAGACCAATCCGCGCGACCGCGTTCACCTGCCCGCCGGCTGGCTCGACGACCCGTACGACCTCGCGGTCCCCTGCCTCGACGCCGAGACCGACACCTCGGGCGGCTGACGGCCACCTCGGGCGGCCGGTGCGGTCCTGGCTCCCTCCGCCCTGGCGATTCGCCCCGGTTCTGCTCGTTCCCGCTCAGGCCGTTCGCTCACGGACATCCAGACCCCGGCCGTTCCTCTCGTACGTTTCTCTCGGGCCGGTGCGTCTCGCGCAACGGGTGTGACACGAATGTGACCACGTCCTGACGGACGGCTGTCAGTGATCTATTGAACTGTGGGCCAGTGCTCCGGCGTTCACTCCGAGGGTGAAGGCCCACGCGGGAGGGCCCGCCAGGGCGCGAGCCTGTCCTGGCCTTCCGTGCCCATGAGCAGGCCGGCTCACACGGGTCTTTTCTGCTGTTCGATGTAGTGCTTGAGGACCGTGAGCGGTGTGCCGCCCACGCTTGCGGCGACGTAGGAGCCGGACCAGAAATGCCCGCCCCACAGGAGGCGGCGGACGTGAGCGCCGTACTCCTTGCCGAGCATCCGCGCCGAGACGCCCTTCAATGAGCCGGCGAGCTTGGACAGAGCGACCTTTGGCGGGTAGTGGACCAGCGGGTGGACGTGGTCGTGGTCGCCGTTGAGCTCGCGAAGTTCGACCTCGAAGTCGGCGCGAACCTCGCCCATGAGTTCCTCACAGCGGACCGGCATCGGGTCGGTGAACCCCCCACGCCGGTACTTCGTCACGAGCACCAAGTGCGCATGAAGGTTGTGAACAACATGGCGTCCGGTGCGTACATCGGCGGGATTTGGATTCCACCGCGGTGACGTAAACCAAACGATACGATCACGGTATGGAGTTGGTGAGGCAGGTTCGTGCGCACGTGGCGCGACTCGACCTCGGCGCAGGCCAGGTGGCCGTGCTGGACGCTCAGGCGCACACCGCCCGCGCGCTGTGGAACCTGCTGCACGAGTACTTCACCTTCCGCCAGGGCCGGTTCGCGACGTTGAAGGACTGCGACGCGGCGATCCGCACAGCCCGCCACGAGATCGACTGGATGAGACAACTACCCGCCCAGGCGGCACAAGCAGTGCTGAGAACGTATCGGCAGGCGTGGGCGAATTTCTTCAACCCCGACCATCCGGCCAAGCGGCCCACGTTCAAGGGCCGCCTGCGGACCCGGTTGGCCGTGGACGTCCCCCAAGCCCGCGATCTGCAGATCAAGCGGATCAACCGGCGCTGGGGCGCGATCAATCTCCCCAAGGTCGGGCGGGTGCGGTTTCGGTGGACCAAGGACCTGCCCGGCCTCACCAAGGGCGGCCCTGCCGGGCGGATCACCGGAGCTCGCCTGGTCAAAGAAGCCGACGGCTGGCACATCGTGTTCCGGACCGAACGCCAGGTGCCTGCCCCGGTCTGCCACCCTGGCCCGCAGGTCGGGATCGACCGGGGAATCAACGTCGCCCTGGCCCTGTCGGACACCACCATGCGTGAGCACGGGCCCTGGCTCACCAGCGGCGAGAAGGAACACCTGCGCCGCTTGGAGAAGAAGTCCGCACGCCAGCGCCGCACACGCACTTTCGGCCGGCCCACGTCCAAACGGCTGACCTGCACCTACGACCAGATCGCCAGGGCCCGCGCGACAGCCAAGCGCCGAGCCGTGGACTGGCAGCACCAGACCACCACCGAACTCGCCGACACCTTCAGCGTGATCAAGGTGGAAGACCTGAAGATTACGAACATGCTCCGCTCTGCCAAGGGCACAGTCGAGAACCCCGGCGTGAACGTCGCACAAAAGGCCGGACTGAACCGCTCGATCGCCGGGGAGGCCTGGGCTCGCACGGTCACCCTGCTGGAGTACAAAACCCGTGATCGCGGCGGGATGGTGGTGAAGGTGCCCGCCCCGGGCACGTCGCAGACCTGCCACCAGTGCGGGCACCGCGACCCGGCCAGCCGCGTCAAAGCCGTGTTCACCTGCACAAGCCCCGCGTGCGGATGGGGCGGGCATGCCGACACCAACGCCGCGATCAATATCAACAACGCCGACGGAACAGCGGTGTCAGGACGTGGAGACCTCGGGGTTACCCGGTCTGTGAAGCGTCAACCCCCGCGCGCCGCTTAACCGCGACGCGACGGGAGAACCTCCGGCCCCCAAGCCGGGGAGGAGTTCAAGACAACCACACGCAGGTGGTCGCCACCACCGGCTCCGGAGTGAGGCCGGTCGCCGACCTCAGGGGCAAGCGGGTCTCCACCGCGACCACGCGCGGAAGACCGAGCCGGTGCCCCTGCACGACGGCGCGAGGAAGTACTACGGCTGATTCAGGCCTCGACGGAGCCGCCGCTGCGCCAGTAGACGTTGTTCTCCCTGCTGAGCATGCCCTCGTCGACCAGGTAACGGCGCAGCGCCGCGTAGTCGTCGTGGAAGGCGCGCAGCGCGACGTTGACCTCCTTCTCCGGGTAGCGGTTCCCCGGCTCGAAGACCTGGGCCACGTAGTCGAGCACGACCAACTGCTTGTCCCGCTTGCTGGGGATCGCCCGCAGCCGCCCCTCGACGAGGAAGGAGCGCAGCACCTTCTCCTCGGGAGAGACCGGGGGCGCGGGCTTGGCCGTGGTGTGCAGCAGCTCGCGGAACCGCTCGCGCCGCACCTGCCACTCGCCGCCCTCCCCCCGCACGGCGAGCCCGCCGCGTTCCAGGCGGTCCAGCGCGCGCCTGACCGCCTCCCTGTCGAGGCCGGACTCCTCCTCGGGCTTGCCGCCCAGTGCCAGAGTCGCCAGCACCCGCAGCGTGTCCTCCTGGTAGAGCAGGCCGAGCACCTGCCTGATCGCTTCGTCGCTCATCCCGCCATTCTCGTCGGTCGAGCCTGATGTTTCCGCGTTCACGAACAGCCGGAGAGCGATGTTCCGGCCGTTCCCCTTCCGCGCCGAAGGGGAACGGCCGGAACATCGCGAAGCCGCTGGAGGTCTCGCCGGGCACGCTCTACAACCAGAGGCTCCTCACACCGGCCCGCCTTCCTCCAGGTAGGCGGGCCGTGCTCAGATCGTCACTCCGGGACGCAGAGAACGCGGATCATGATGTTGAGCAGCCTGTCAGTGGGATTCTTGGCCTTGACCTCGTAGCTTCGGGACGTTTCCTGGGTGAACACCAGGCTTGCCTTGGACACGATGACATCCGGCACGATCGTCCGGTTCGCAAGGTCAAAGATCTCGTAGCCCCCGCTCACCGCGATCTGCCCGCTGAGACACTTGCCAACGTAGGAGCCCTCGGTGTGCGGCTGAATGAGCGTGCTCAGGCCGCCCTGGAACTGTCCGTCAAACGGGTTCGGTCCCTCAGGTCCCGCCGGACCTGCCGGTCCCGTGGATCCTGCCGGTCCCGTGGGACCCATCTGGTTCCACGTGATGACCTTCTCCCCGGCCAGGCACCCTCCCTGCCCGGGCTCACCGGTAGGCGCCAGCTCCGTCTGCGCCGTCGAGGTCGGCGAGGGGAAGGGTGTGGGCTGCGTGGTGGTGGGAACGCGTAGCGTGCCGCTCGCCGTAACGCACGCCGTGATCACATCGCTGGAGGCCACCACCCCGGCGACCGCCACACCCGAACCTCCCACGATCAGTCCCGCCAGCGCCCCGACCGCCAGCATCGTCTTCTTGCCGTTCATCGTGCCCCTTGCTCATCGGACGACGACCCCACGCCGTCGTAACCCCCCAAATCTTCTGCATGGCATTGGTAACAGACTTGGAAGCCACTGGTGAGAGGTCACGGAGAAGCTGCGAGCCGGCGCCGATTCGGGGGGGCCGGAACGCGGCCGCCCCCCGAACGAGTACGGCGGGCAGCGGGCCGGAATCGGGGGTGTCAGAGGCGGTTCAGGCCGATGACGTGGACCACGGCGCGGCCCTCCTCGTCGGAGGCGGCCAGGTCGACCTGGGCGTCGATGCCCCAGTCGCCGTCGCCGGCCGGGTCGGAGACGACCTGGCGGACCCGCCAGAACTCCTTCTCCTCCTCGATGCGGAGCAGGCCGGGGCCCCGGGCGTCCGGGCCGGTGCCGATCTCCTCGTGGTCCTCGTAGTAGGCGTCGAGCGCGGCGCCCCAGTCGACGTCGGGGGCCAGTTGCTCCAGCTCCTGCTCGTTCTCCAGAGCGGCCAGTTCGATCAGGCGGAACATCGCGTTGCGGACCAGCACGCGGAACGCGCGGGTGTTGGCGGTGACCGGCTTGGTGCTCTCCTCCAGGGAGGGCGCCTCCAGTTCCCCGGTCGGATTCTGCAGCTGCTCCCACTCGTCCAGAAGGCTGGAGTCGACCTGCCGGACCAGTTCGCCGAGCCACTCGATGAGGTCGACCAGGTCCTCGGTCTTGAGGTGCTCGGGGATGGTCCGCGACAGGGTGCGGTAGGCGTCGGCGAGATAGCGAAGGACCGTGCCCTCGGACCGGGTCAGCTCGTAGAACTGCACGTAGTCGGCGAAGGTCATCGCCCGCTCGTACATGTCGCGGATGACGCTCTTGGGACTCACCGTGTAGTCGCCCACCCAGGGGTGGCCGCGCCGGTAGGTCTCGTACGCGCCCAGCAGCATGTCGGCCAGCGGCATCGGATAGGTCACTTCGTTGAGGAGCTCCATCCGCTCCTCGTACTCGATGCCGTCGGCCTTCATCTGCGCCACCGCCTCGCCGCGCGCCTTGTTGAGCTGCGCGGACAGGATCTGGCGGGGGTCGTCGAGAATCGATTCGATGATCGAGACCATGTCCAGGGCGTAGTTCGGCGCCTGGATGTCGAGCAGTTCGAGGGTGGCCAGCGCGAAGGTGGAGAGCGCCTGGTTCAGCGCGAAGTCCTCCTGCAGGTCAACGGTCAGGCGGGCCATCCGGCCGTGCTCGTCGGGCTCGTCCAGCTTCTCCACCACGCCGCCGGCCAGCAGCGACCGGTAGATCGCGATGGCCTGGCTGATGTGCCGCCGCTGCCACTTGCGGTCCTCGTGGTTGTCGGTGAGCAGGTGGCGCATGGCCGCGTAGCAGTCGCCGGGCCGGTTGATCACCGCGAGGAGCATGGCGTTGCTGACCTTGAACCGGGAGTTCAGCGGCTCCGGTTCGGCGCTCTGCAGCTTCTCGAAGGTCTCCTCGCTCCAGCCCACGAAGCCCTCCGGGGGCTTCTTGCGGGCGAACCCGCGCCGCCTCTTGGGGTCGTCGCCGATCTTGGCCAGTGCCTTCTCGTTCTCCACCACGTGGTCGGGGGCCTGGCAGACGACGTAGCCGATGGTGTCGAATCCGGCCCGCCCGGCCCGCCCGGCGATCTGGTGGAACTCGCGGGCGCGCAGCCGCCGCACCTTGTTGCCGTCGTACTTCGACAGCGCGGTGAAGAGCACGGTCCTGATCGGGACGTTGACGCCGACGCCGAGCGTGTCGGTGCCGCAGATGACTTTCAGCAGGCCCGCCTGGGCGAGCCGCTCCACCAGGCGGCGGTACTTCGGGAGCATCCCGGCGTGGTGTACGCCGATGCCGTGCCGCACCAGGCGGGAGAGCGCCTTGCCGAACCGGGTGGTGAACCGGAAGTTGCCGATCATGGAGGCGATCGCCTCCTTCTCGGCCTTGGTCGACATGTTGATGCTCATCAGCGCCTGTGCCCGCTCCATGGCCGAGGCCTGGGTGAAGTGGACGACGTAGACCGGGTACTGGTTGGTGGTGAGCATCTCCTCCAGCGTCTCGTGGAGGGGGGTCATCCGGTAGGAGTAGACCAGCGGGACCGGGCGCTCGGTGTTCTTCACCACCGCGGTGGGCCTGCCGGTTCGCCGGGTGAGGTCCTCCTCGAACCTGGTGACGTCGCCCAGTGTCGCCGACATCAGGATGAACTGAACGTTCGGCAGCTCCAGGAGTGGCACCTGCCAGGCCCAACCGCGGTCGGGCTCGGAGTAGAAGTGGAACTCGTCCATCACCACCTGGCCGATGTCGGCCTGGGCGCCGTCGCGCAGCGCGACGTTGGCGAGGATCTCCGCGGTGCAGCAGATGATCGGCGCCCCGGGGTTCACGCTCGCGTCGCCGGTCATCATCCCGACGTTCTCGGTGCCGAAGACCTCGCACAGGTCGAAGAACTTCTCGGACACCAGTGCCTTGATCGGGGCGGTGTAGAAGGTGCGGACGTCCTTGGTCAGCGCGGTGAAGTGGGCTCCGGCGGCGACCAGGCTCTTGCCCGAGCCGGTTGGGGTGGCCAGGATCAGGTTGTTTCCCGAGACCACCTCAATCAGCGCCTCCTCCTGCGCGGGGTAGAGGGTCAGCCCTCGCTCGGAGTTCCATTCGACGAAGGCGTCGAAGATGGCATCGGGATCGGCGTCGATCTCTTCTGGCAGGCGGTCTACAAGGCTCACAGTCCAATACTGCCGAAGAACTTGTGGTGGTCGAACCGGCTGCGGCAATGGATGACATTACATTTCGCGTAAAGTGTGTAACATTATGTAGTTATGATCACTTTTTTCGGCATAAACAGCTAGTAAAAGGACTTGGCGTCGGCTGGAGCGCCGGAGCCGTCAGACGTGCCGCGGGTGATCCGAGGCCGGACGCGGCCCGGGAACGCCCGCCCGTGAGGCGGGTGAGGTGCGAAAGGACGGGCCGGTGAGCGCCAGGCCCGCCACGATCGCGCCCGCCCCGAGCAGGGGAGCCGTCCCCGGGACGAAGCCGATCGCGGTGAGCGTGAGCAGCCCCAGTCCCACCAGCACGGTGGCCACGACGATCCTGGCCATCCCCCCGGTGTACGGCCTGCCCGAGGGGGGCGTCTCGAACCGCGCGAGCCCTCGCAGCAGCGGCCACATCGCCAGGGTGAGCATGAGCAGCCAGTGCGGCCAGCCGGAGACCCAGGCCGAGGTGCCCGGCTCGGGGGTGGAGACTCCCAGGCCCACCACGACCATCGAGACGATGACGAACAGCGCGCTCATGTGCCACAGATAGAGGGTCATCATCCGGCCGCCGGCCCAGCCGAGCGCCCTCGACACCCCGGGCCACTCCGCGAATGAGACGATCCAGCGGCGCAGCGCCAGCGCCAGCCCGATCTGGCCGACCCCGACCGAGAGCAGCGCGAGCGTGGGCGGTGCCATGTTGGAGACGGCGGCACCCGGCATCCCGATCATGCTGAGCGGGTAGGGGCCGAAGGTCACCAGCGCCGCGGCCAGACCGTACCCGGCCAGCGCCAGGATCCAGGGGCGGCCCAGCCGCCCGTCGGCGTACAGGAAGCCGAGCTGGTGCACCGCCAGCCAGATCAGCACGATGTTGGGGAGACCTGCCACCTCCAGGCCGCTGGTGAAGCGCAGGAGATCCACCGCCACCGCCCCCGCCGCCAGCGCGGCCGGCACCCGCCAGCCGTACGCCATGTTGAGCCTGAGCATCGGCGGGGTCAGCGCCACCGCGACAAGATAGATCACCAGGAACCAGAGAAGCTGTCCGGCCAGCCGCGAGGCGGTCATGACCGGCTGCTCCGGCACGCCGAGCGTCAGGAGCAGATGGGGGAGGGGCAGCCAGACCGCCGCCAGTGGTACCACCGGCCAGGCCAGGCGGCGCAGGCGCGTCGCCAGCCAGGCGGGAGTGGCGTCACCGCGCCGTACGGCGGCGCGCCTGCTGATCGCGCCCGCCGCGCCCCCGGCGAAGAAGACCAGCGGCATCACCTGACTGATCCACGTGATCATCCAGCCGTTCCCGGTGGCCAGCGCGTTGCCGGTGGTGATCCGGCCGTCGGCGAAGGAGAGCACCGGAATGCTCCAGTGCTGGAGCACCACCAGGGCCATGCCGAACACGCGGAGCACGTCGATGAACGGGTCGCGACCGGCGGGCGCCGGTGCCGTGCGGGCTGCCGGACGCGTTGCCGGGCTGGGGATCACGGCGGTCAAAGGGGTCTCGATTCTCGGGGAGGGGGAGCGAAAACCTCAGGAAAGGCTGTGTGAAAAGCCTCCCGCCGGGACCGCCGCGGCGCAGTGACGTATGCATCAGTCTTCGCGCCGGATCCCCCCACCACCGAAGGTAGTGCTGGCCCCACCCCGACAAACGGGTGTGCAGGGTCGCCTGCGGTGGTCCGGCCTCATAGCGTTGACGGCATGAGAACCCTTCTCAGCCGCATCGGCACCGACACCCGCTACCTGCTCGTGGGTTTCCCCCTCTCCGTCATCTGGTTCGTCATCATGGTGGCCGGGTTCGCCGCAGGGACAGGCCTGGCCGTGGTGTTCGTGGGCCTGCCCATCCTGGCGACGACACTCCTGGTCGCCCGGGGCCTCGCGGACGTCGAGCGGCGCTGGCTGCCCGAGGTGCTCGGCCGCCCCGTCGCCAGGCCGAGGTACCGGCCCGCTCCGCAGAGCGCCGGATGGTTCCGCAGGATGATCAATCCGTTGACCAACGGCCAGTCCTGGCTCGACCTGCTCTACGGCATCGTGGCCTTCCCGATCTCCATCGTGACCTTCGTCTTCACGGTGGTCTGGTGGGCCGGGACGATCCTCGGCCTCACCTACCCGCTCTACGGGTGGATCGTCTACGCCATCCCCGGCAACGACGGCGGGCTCGGCCTGCTCCTCGGCCTGGGCGGCGGTCTCTGGGTCGAGGTGGTGATCAACACCGTCATCGGCGTGCTGTTCGCGATCACTCTCTCGCCGGTCGTGCGGAGCGCGGCGCTCGTCCAGGCCGGGCTCGGCAGGGCCATGCTGACCGGGGTGGCCGAGCTGCACGATCGCATCGACGACCTGGCCGAGGGCCGGGCCGCCGCGGTGTCGGCCGAGGCCAACGCGCTGCGCCGGCTGGAGCGTGACATCCATGACGGGCCGCAGCAGCGCCTGGTCTCCCTGGCCATGGACCTGTCACGGGCACAGCGCCAGCTCAAGCGCGATCCGGCGGGAGTCGAGCAGATGCTCGGCCAGGCCATCACCTCCACCCGCGAGACGCTGGACGAGCTGCGTGCCCTCTCGCGCGGCATCGCCCCTCCGATCCTCAGCGACCGCGGCCTGGCCCCCGCGCTCGCCGCGCTCGCCGGGCGCTGCACCGTCCCCGTCGAGCTGGACGTCCAGGTGGAGGGACGATTCCCCGCCGCCGTGGAGAACAGCGTCTACTTCGTCGTCGCGGAGTCCCTCACCAACGTCGCCAAGCACAGCCACGCCACGATCTGCACCGTGACGCTGACCAGGACAGGTGGCTTCCTGATGCTGACAATCGGGGATGATGGGGTCGGCGGCGCACATGTCGCCAAGGGGCATGGCCTGTCCGGTCTCGGTGACCGCCTGAAGGCGGTCGACGGCGAGCTGGTGGTCGATTCACCCGTCGGCGGGCCGACGGTCATAGTGGCGGAGGTTCCGTGCGGGTAGTCGTGGCCGATGACGCGGTGCTCATCAGGGAGGGCCTGATCAGGCTCCTGGAGGAGTTCGGCTGCCAGGTGGTCGCCGCGGTGGGGGACGGTGACCGGCTGGTGGCCGCCGTCGCCGAGCACAGGCCCGACGTCTCGGTGGTGGACGTGCGGATGCCGCCCGGCTTCACGGACGAGGGGCTGCGGGCGGCGGTGGAGGCGCGCCGGAGGGTGCCGGGCGCGCCGGTGCTGATCCTGTCCCAGTACGTGGAGGTCTCCTATGCCGACGACCTGCTCGCCGACGCCAGGGGCGCGGTGGGATACCTGCTCAAGGACCGCGTCGTGGATGTGGACGACTTCATGGCGGGCCTGCGCACCGTCGCGTCCGGTGGTACGGTCTTCGACCCCCAGGTGGTGGCACAGCTGATGGTGCGGCGCCGTCGTGACGACCCTCTCGCCCAGCTCACCCCGCGCGAGCGCGAGGTGCTCGGCCTGATGGCCGAGGGCAGATCCAATCCCGCCATCGGCCGTCAGCTGGTGATCAGCGACGGGGCCGTGGAGAAGCACATCCGCAGCATCTTCGCCAAGCTCGGCCTGTACGCCGAGGACGGCGACCAGCATCGCCGCGTCCTCGCGGTCCTGGCCTACCTGCGTTCCTGACCTCGCCGGTCCCGCCCGGCGCACCTCGGCGTCGGTACGGTCACGTCGGATGCCCGCTCGACAGGCTCCGGGCACGCGACCGGGCCCAGTTCGTGACCGTCGCCCACGACTTGGGCCCGGCCACCTGCCATCGGACGACGGTCAGTTCGTCCGTTCCGGATATCCGTTGGCGACGAGCCACGCCACCGGCACTTCCGGGGACGTCCGGGAGCGCCGGGACGTATCCGCCGACCAGGTGGTGCCGCTGCCCGCTGCCCGCCGGCTGGAACGCCGCGACAGCCGGGCCGCCGTCCACCGTGCGTGCTGTTACTTGATCGTGACTTGACGTCCTCTGTTGCGTG
The DNA here is from genome assembly GCF_040607515.1 of Streptosporangium sp. NPDC005286. Classification (NCBI taxonomy): domain Bacteria; kingdom Bacillati; phylum Actinomycetota; class Actinomycetes; order Streptosporangiales; family Streptosporangiaceae; genus Streptosporangium; species Streptosporangium sp. NPDC005286. Next base: position 75,033 of record NZ_JBEXGU010000003.1, read on the forward strand.
CGAGTTACATTCCTCTAACTCCGTAAACGTTTTCAGTAAGTCATCAAGGTCATCGTAATCGTTTACAGAAAGGCGTGGTCTCTGTGAGCGACGGGCCGACGATCACCACGATCGCGGAGCGGGCGGGCGTCTCGATCGCCTCGGTCTCCCGCGTCCTCAACGGTTTGCCGACCCGTGAGAACACCGTGCGCCGGGTGCTCAGCGCGGCTGAGGAACTGGGGTACGTCCCCAACTCGGTGGCCCGGTCGCTGAAGTCGCGCCGGACCAACCAGGTGGCCTTCGCGATGGCGGACATCGGCAACCCGGTCTACCTGGCGATGGTCCGTGAGATCCAGCCGGTGCTGAAGGCCGCCGGATACCGTCTCGTGCTGCACTCCACGGACGCGGACGTCGCCGACGAGATCGACGTGCTCCGCAGCCTCGGCGAGCGCTACGTGGACGGGCTGATCATGATCCCGCTCAGAGTGAGTGAGGCGCATCTGAAGGCCGTCGAGGCGGCCCGCGCCCCCGTCGTCATCATCGGCTCGGTGCCGGAAGGCACGCGGGTGGACAACATCCGCACCGACTCCCGCACCGGCGTACGGCTGGCGCTGGACCACCTCCACTCCCTGGGACGCCGCCGGATCGGGTTCGTCAACGGCCCGCTGGACACGGTCCCCGGTTCGGCCCGGTCCACCGCCTACGCCGAGGCGCTCACCGCCCTCGGCCTGCCGTATGACGAGAACCTGGTGGAGATCGGTGACTTCTACCGCGCCGAGGGCGCGGCCGCGGTGAGCCGGTTGCTGGCCAGGGCACCCGACCTGGACGCGATCATGTGTGCCAACGATCTGATCGCGCTCGGCGCCCTGGACGTCCTGCGCCGGACCGGCCGCCGGGTGCCCGAGGACGTGGCGGTGGCCGGCATGGACGACATCGACATGGCCGCGGTCGCCTGGCCCGCCCTGACCAGCGTCTCCCTCGGCTCGGCCGAGCGGGGCAGGGCGGCGGCGGAACTGCTTCTGGACCGGCTGGGCAACGGCGAGCGGGAGCCCAGAGTGGTCACCGTGCCGCCCCGCCTGGTGGTCAGGGCCTCGACCACAGGAGAGGAGACGCCGTGACCCTCACCGCCGACCGGCCGGTCAGGACGGCGAGCCCGAGGAAACCCCGGAAGGGCGGGCGGCAGGGGCGTGAGGCGCTGCTGCTGATGCTGCCAGCGCTGGTGCCCGTGCTGGTGTTCAGCGTGGGGCCGCTGCTCTACGGGATCTTCCTGGCGTTCACCGACGCGCGCTCCGGGCGCAACTCGGTCACCTCGTTCGTCGGGCTGTCGAACTTCGGAGACCTGCTCTCCGACGGGGACTTCTGGGCGTCGTTCCGGATCGGGATGATCTGGGCGGTCTCGGTGACGGTGCTGCAGTTCCTGGCCTCGCTGGGGCTGGCCCTGCTGCTCAACCAGGATCTGCGGTTCCGGGGGTTCGCCCGGGTGCTGGCCATGGTGCCGTGGGCGATGCCGCCGGTGGTCATCGGGCTGATGTGGCGGCTGGTCTACCATCCGGACGCCGGGATCCTCAACGGCATGCTGGGCACCGAGATCGACTGGCTCAACGACTTCTCCATCGCGCTGCCCGCGGTGATCGTCGTCGGGATCTGGACCGGCATGCCGCAGACCACGGTGGTGCTGCTGGCCGGGCTGCAGGGCGTTCCCAAGGAGCTGTACGAGGCGGTCGAGGTGGACGGCGCGGGTGTCTGGCGCAGGTTCTGGAACATCACGCTGCCCCAGCTCCGCCCGGTCATCGTGGCCATCACCTCACTGGACTTCGTCTGGAACATCAACCAGTTCGGGCTGGTCTACGTTCTCACGCAGGGCGGCCCGGGAGGCCAGACCCGCCTGCCCATGCTGTTCGCCTACGAGGAGGCCTTCCGCTACGGCTTCTTCGGCTACGCGGCCACCCTGGGCGTGGCGATCGTGATCGTCGTGCTGGCCGTGCTGGGCGCCTACCTCTGGCGGCAGATGCGGGAGGCGAGCTGACATGGGCAAGGCGTTGCGTTATCTGGCCCTGGCCGGTTACCTCGTCTTCCTGGCGTTCCCGCTGGTCTGGCTGCTGTCCACGGCACTGAAGACGCCGCAGGAGATGGCGAGCCTGGACCCGACGTGGATCCCGCGCTCACCGACGCCGGCCAACTTCGCCGACGCCTTCGCCGAGCAGGACCTGGTCGGCAGCGGGGTGCGCAGCCTCGTCGTCGCGGTGGCCAGCGCGGTGCTCACCGTGGTCCTGGCGCTGCCCGCCGCCTACGCGCTGGCCCGCTACCGCTCGCTGGTCAACCGGATCGCGATCGGATGGGTGCTGGTCAGCCAGGTCTTCCCGTTCATCCTGATCATCATCCCGCTGTTCATGGTGCTGCGCAGGCTGGACCTGGTGAACACGCTGCCCGGCCTGACCGTCGTGCACGTCACCTTCACGCTGCCGTTCGCGCTGTGGATGCTCCAGGGATACGTGCGTGCCGTACCGCGTGAGCTGGAGGAGGCCGCCGCGGTGGACGGGGCCGGGCGGGTGCGCTCGCTGCTGAGCGTCGTCGCCCCGCTGCTGGCCCCCGGCGTGGTCGCGACCCTGCTGTTCTCGTTCATCTCCTCCTGGAACGAGTTCCTGTTCGCCTTGATCGTCCTCAAGGACCCGGATGTGGCGACCCTGCCGCTGACGCTGGTGAAGTTCACCGGCGCGGAGGGGGTCGTGCGCCTCGGGCCGCTCGCCGCAGCCTCGCTTCTGGCGACGATCCCGAGCCTGGTGTTCTTCGCATTCATCCAGCGACGGCTGAAGTCCGGCCTGATGGCCGGGGCCGTCAAGGGATAGCCCCACCCCCCGATAGGAGAAGTCATATGCGCATGAGGGTCGTGCTGGCCGCAGGCCTCCTCGTCCTGGCCGCCGGATGCGGTTCGGAATCGCCCGCGGCCGCCCCCGATGAGCCGGTGACGATCAAATTCCAGAGCCTCGCCTGGCAGAAGGAGTCGATCGCCGCCAACAAGCAGCTCGTCGAGGAGTGGAACAAGGCCAACCCCAAGATCCAGGTCGAGTACATCCAGGGAAGCTGGGACAACGTCAACGACCAGCTCGTCACCTCCTTCGAGGCGGGCGACCCCCCGGACGTCATCCATGACGACTCCCCGGCCCTGGCCGGCTTCGCCAACCGCGGCTACCTGCTGGACCTCAAGGACAAGGTTCCGGCCGAGCTGAAGGGCGACATCCCGCAGAGCGCCTGGGACACCGTCACCTTCGGCGACGGCAAGGGCGGGGAGGGCGTGTACGGCGTGCCGTTCCTGCAGGAGTCGCAGGTCATCATCGGAAACAAGAAGCTGCTCGACAAGGCCGGCGTGCGGATCCCGGCCCCGGACAGCCCGTGGACGTGGGACGAGTTCGCCGAGATCTCCAAGAAGCTCACCAAGGGCGACGCCTACGGTGTCGCCTGGCCGATGAAGTCGCCGGTCAACAAGGTGCTCAACCTGGGCCTGAACTTCGGCGGCACCTTCTTCCAGACCGACGCCGGCGGCAAGACGACGGTGAAGGTGGGCGCCGAGGAGCGCGAGGTGCTCCAGCGCATCCACGACCAGCTCCACAAGGACAGGTCCGCCGACCCGTCCGCGCTCGGCATGGGCTCCGCCGACCCGTTGCCCGGCTTCTACGCCGGCAAGTACGCGATGCTGCCCGCCGGTGTCTACCTGCGCCAGCAGGTCGTGGAGCAGGCGCCGGACGGCTTCGAGTGGATCACCCTCCCGCCGCTGAAGGGTGTCACCGCCGAACAGGGCGCCGTCTCGCAGACGTTGTCGGTCGCCGCGGACAGCAAGTATCCCGAGCAGTCACTGAAGTTCATCTCCTTCTTCCTCAACGGCTCCAACCAGGTCAAGCTCGCCAAGGGCGACTGGCTGCTGCCGACCTCCGTCAAGGCCGCGGGCGACCCCGCCATGACGACCGAGGAGAACGGCTGGAACGTGGCGACCGCGTCGGCCAAGAACCTCGTGGTCGCGCCGTTCCTGAAGGTCAACGGCTTCGACGAGTGGAAGAGCAAGGTGGCCACGCCGGCCCTGCAGCAGTACTTCGCCAACAAGATCACCCTCGACGAGACGGCGAAGAAGCTGGTCGACGAGGGCAACAAGGTGCTGGAGCGGTACAACCAGTGACGTTGACACATCGGGGGCGCGCCCGGGGGTGTCTGCTCGGCCTCGCGGCCGGCGACGCCCTCGGGCGGCCGGCGGAGAACCTCTCGCCCGAACAGATCGCCGCCCGCTGGGGGAGGCTGACCGAGATCGACGGCGGCGGCACCGACGACACCGAGTACACCATCTTCGCGGCCTCCCTGCTCATACGGCACGGACACGCGCTGACCTCCCAGGACGTCGCCCAGGCCTACCACCAGGAGATCATCCCGCTGATCGACGGACCGATGAAGGGCGCGGGCTTCTCCGAGCTCGGTGCCATCCAGGCACTCCGGCAGGGACTCCGGCCACCGCTGACCGGCCAGTGGCACCGCCACGGCTGGTCGGACGGCCTGGCCATGCGCGCCGCACCGTACGGGATCTTCGCCGCGGGTGACCCCGGCGAGGCCGCCCGTCTGGTGGAGGTCGACGGCAGCGTGAGCAACGCGGGGGAGGGCATCCTCGGCGGCCGTGCGGTCGCCGGGGCAGTGGCCGCCGCGATGGCGGGCGCCTCCCCGGACGAGGCGGTCACGGCCGGCCTCGGCGTGATCCCTGAGGACTCGTGGACCGCCCGCAGCGTCAACCGCGCCCGCGAGGCCCTCGGCCCCGGATCCGGCGACGTCGCCGGGCGGCTGCACGAGGCGGTCGTGGTCCGGCACTACCCGTGGACGGACCTGGCTCCCGAAGCCGTCGCCCTCGCCTTCGCCGCCTACCTGATGGGCGAGGGAGAGGTCGAGGAGTCCGTGGTGATCGCGGCGAATCTGGGACGGGACGCCGACACCACCGCGGCCATCGCCGGCGCCCTCGCCGGGGCGGGACGCGGCGAGGCGGCGGTGCCGGAGCGGTGGGCACGGCAGATCGGCCCGGTCGAGGGGCGCTGCCTGCCGGTGACCGCGGGACGGCACGTACTCGACGTGGCCGATCAGCTCGTGGAAGGGAGGTAGGGCGATGATGTCGGGGGACAGGATCCTGGGGGCGTTCGCCGGTCTGGCGATGGGCGACGCGGCGGGATGGCCGTCGTCACGGCACCGGGCGGGGGTGCACGCACCGTGGAGCAGACGCCTCCACCGCGAGCTCGACGCCTTCGCCGAGGAGCATCGGGTGACCACTCTGCCGGTGCCGTTCGCGCTCAACCAGCCGGTCGCGCCGCTGGTGATGGGGCCGTCCGACGACGCCGAATGGCTCGCCTGGACCGTGCTCACCATCGACGAGGATCGCGCGGAGGCGTTCGCCGGTCTGACCGGCAGGGACGACGTCAGGGCGCGGATCTCGGTGCGGACCGCGCTGGACAACCTCGCGCGCGGCCTCGGCCCTCCCGCCAGTGGGCACGACAACCCGCACTTCTTCGACGACGCCGCGACCGTGCGGGCGGTCGCCTTCGGGGCCGCCGGGCTGGACCCCACGGCCGACGCCCAGGTCACCAACGCCGGCGACGGCGTGCTCGGAGCCGTCGCGATGGCCCGCGCGATCGGCGTCCTGGTGGACGGCGGTCCGATGGGCGAAGCCGTGCGGGCCGCGTTGGAGGCGCTTCCCGATGACACCGTCATCGGCCGCGCGACCCGCGTCGCGCTCGCGGTCGCGCGTGAGGCGGGCGATCCGTTCACGGCGGTGCCCGCGCTGGACGCGGCGCTGTTCGACCACGTCTACAGCTACGGGGTAGCCGCCGCCGAGACGCTCCCGGTGGCCCTCGCGCTGGCGGAGGTCTCCGGCGGCTCGATACGCACCGCCGTACCGGCCGCCGCCTGCCTGGCCGCCGCGGCGGACTCCGCGCCCGCGCTGACCGGTGCGCTGACCGGCGCGTTCACCGGCCACGACGCGCTGCCGCGAGGGTGGAGCACCACCCTGACGGGTTGCTGCCTACCCGAACTGGCGGGAATCGATCTACTGGACATCGCGAGGGGACGGATCGGATGAGTACAACGGGCAGGGGCACGCTTGAGGACAAGGCCGTGGGATGCGTGGCGGGTGCCGCGGTCGGCGACGCCCTCGGCGGCGCCACCGAGGGCTGGACGCCCGAACAGATCCACGAGCGTTACGGCGGGTACGTCGAGGGCCTGGTCCCGCCGTACTTCGAGGACTGGCGGAACGCCCGCCCCATCGCGCCCTACCACAAGGGTGACGGCCACATCACCGACGACACCCTGATGACCCACGCGCTGATCCGGGTCTACGAGCGGGTCGGGGGCCACCTGGACGCCTACGCGGCGGCCGAGCACCTGGTACCGGAGATGATGGGGGAGAAGCGCTGGATCCCGGAACTGGAGGCCGAGACGCTGCTACTGCAGCGGGTCTTCCTGGCGGAGAAGTGGCTGGTGCTGCGGCTGCACTACGGTCATGCGGACCCGCGTGAGGCGGGCGTGGGCAACATCGTCAACTGCGGTGCCGCGATGTACATGGCACCGGTCGGCGTGGTGAACGCCGCCGACCCCGACGCCGCCTACGCCGAGGCGATCGAGCTTGCCGGCGCCCACCAGTCCAGTTACGGCCGGGAGGCGGCCGGGGTGCTCGCCGCCGCGGTGGCCGAGGCCATGCGCCCGGGGGCGACGCCTGACTCGGTGGTCGCCGCCTGCCTGCGGCTGGCACGGGACGGGACCAAGGCGGCCATCGACGCGGTGTGTTCGGTGGCCAGCGGCCTCGGCCACTGGGACGGCTCCTTCGAGGCGCTGCGCGCCGCCATGAAGCCCTACGACACGGTCGCCGACACCTACCGTGACCAGGGTCTCGGCGCCCGCCGCCCGAGCCGCCTGCACAGCATCGAGGAACTCCCGCTCGCCCTGGCCTTCCTGCTGATCGCCAAGGGCGACTACCGCGACACCGTCCTCGGCGGCGTCAACTACGGCCGCGACGCCGACTCCATCGCCTCCATGGGCGGCGCCGTCGCCGGAGCCCTCGGCGGGCGCGAGGCCGTCCCGGCCGACTGGGTGGAGCAGATCTCCACCGCCAGCCGCATCGACCTTCTCACCCCCGGCCTGAGCCTGGCCCGCGTCGCCCGCCGCATCCACGGCGCGGACCTGGAACGCCGCCGCGCCCACGAGTCCGCCTTCGCCGCCCTCGCCGGGGACGCCGGATGATCAGGCTGACCTGGGTACAGCCGGAGGACCTGGTCGGCCACGAGCTGCGCCAGGCCGCCGAGGACGGCCGCGAGGTGACGGAGATCGCCGCGCGCTGGCAGGCCGCGGGAGGACACGACGCCCCGACCCGGGCGGGAGCCTCGCCAGAGGCCCCTCCGGTACGGCTGCGCCGCCTGGCCGAGGACCTGCTCGACGAGCTGGCCGCGATCCCGTCCCCGCTCGCCGAGCCCTCCACCCTGGCCGAGATCGTCACAGCCTGCCCGAGGTGGCCGTCACAAAGGGGCACGGCCACCTCGGGCACACAGGTCATGGACCGGATGCTCGGCGCGTGGCTCGGCCGGGCGGCGGGCTGCGTGCTGGGCAAGCCGGTGGAGAAGATCCCCCGGGAGGGGATCAGGGCGATCGCCGAGGCGACAGGGAACTGGCCGATCCGAGGATGGTTCACCGCCAGGGGGCTTCCCGCCGAGATCGGCCGGCGCTGGCCGTGGAACCGTCGCAGCGCCGTCAACAGCCTCGCCGAGAACATCGACGGCGTCCCCGAGGACGACGACCTCAACTTCGCGCTGCTCGCCCTGGCCCTGCTGGAGCGGCACGGCCGGGGGTTCGGCACCGACGACGTCGCGCGGCTCTGGCTGGACGAGTTGCCCGGCGGCCGGGTCTTCACCGCCGAGCGCGCCGCCTACCGCAACCTGCTGGCCGGCCTGGAACCGCCCGCCCCCCACGACCCGCGGGCTCTCTCCACGGCGACCTTCCGCAACCCGTTCCGGGAGTGGATCGGTGCGCTGATCAGGGCCGACGTCTACGGCTGGGCCAACCCCGGCGATCCGGCCACGGCCGCGGAGTTCGCCTGGCGCGACGCGCGGCTCAGCCACACCGCCAACGGGATCTACGGTTCCATGTTCGTGGCGGCGATGTGCGCCACGGCGCTGACGGCCTCCTCCGTCGAGGAGGTGGTCGCCGCCGGACTCGCCGTGATCCCGCCGGACTCCCGCCTGGCCGCCGCCGTACGGCAGGCCGCCGAGGACGCGCGCCGGGAACCGGACTTCGAACGGGTCGTCGACCGGCTCCACGCACGCCACGGGGAACTGCACTGGGTCCACACGATCAACAACGCCGCACTGATCACGGCGGCACTGGTCCACGGCCGGGGTGACTTCACCGCCTCGATCGCCGGCGCCGTGGCGGGCGGCTGGGACACCGACTCGGCGGGGGCGACCGTGGGTTCGATCGTCGGCGCGCTGCGCGGCGCGTCGGGAATCCCGGAGGGGTGGTCGTTGAAGAACCGGCTGTCCAGTAGCATCAGCGGGTTCGACGGCATCGGTCTGGACGAGCTGGCCCGCCGTACGCTGGCCCTGGGGGCGGAGGAATCATGATCTCGGTGTTCGGCAGCGTCAACATGGACCTGGTGGCCTATGTCGATGTCGTACCCGCGCTCGGCGAGACCGTGACCGGTCGCGCCTTCAGCACGGTTCCCGGCGGCAAGGGCGCCAACCAGGCCATCGCCGCCGCGCGGGCGGGTGCCAAGGTGGCCTTCCTCGGGGCCGTGGGTGACGACGACTTCGGGACCGAGATGCGCAGGACGCTCGCCGAGGCGGGCGTCGATGTGACGGACCTGCGCACGGTCCCCGGCCCCTCGGGCATCGCCCAGATCGTGGTGGACGGCGGCGGCGGCAACTCGATCATCGTGGTTCCCGGTGCCAACGGGACCGTGACCGCTCCCACCGAGGCCGAGATCGAGGTCATCTCCCGCTCCGACGTGCTCCTGCTGCAGCTGGAGCTCCCCATCGAGGCGGTCACCGCCGCCGCCAGGGCCGCCCGCGCCGCCGGGACCACGGTGGTCCTCACCCCCGCACCCGTCCAGCCCCTGCCCGCTGAGCTGCTGGAGGCGGTGGACATCCTGGTGGCCAACGAGCACGAGGCCGTCGCGATCACCGGTCAGGCTGACCACGAGCGCGCCCTGGAGGAGCTGAGGGGCACGGTCGGCTGGGTGATCATCACGCTGGGGGCGCGCGGCGCGCTCACTTCCGCTGGCGACGAGGCAGCCGTGTGGGTCGAGGCGCCCAGGGTGAACGCGGTGGACACCACGGCCGCGGGCGACACCTTCGTGGGCGCCCTCGCCGTGGCCCACCTCGAGGAGCAGCCCGCCGACCGGGCCGTCCGCTTCGCCACCGCGGCGGCGGGCCTGTCCGTCCAGCGCGCGGGTGCCAGCAGTTCGATGCCCACCCGCGCCGAGATCGACCGGAGCCTTTCCACGGCCGGTGCCTGACATCCGGCGGGGATTTCCCGGCCGACCTCGGGCGCGGGAGCACTAGCCGCTGATGAGGTAGGTCTCCGAATATATCCCGCTATGACCCTTCCCAGAGGGCGGCGGCGGCCTCGGCGCATGCCACGTCCTGGCCGATGGTGCCGCCGCTGACGCCGACCGCGCCCACCACCCCGCGGCCGTTGCCGGGCTCCCCGAGCGGGATGCCGCCGCCGAAGCACACGTACCGGTCGCCGGCCAGCCCGTGCAGTTCACCTCCCGGCAGGACCAGCGGCGCGAGGTCGGCGGTCGGCATGTGGTGGGCCACCGCGGTGTGGGCCTTGCCGGAGGCGAGGACGGGGCCGGAGATCCGCGCGCCGTCCATCCGCTGGAACGCCACCAGATGCCCGCCCGCGTCGACCACCGCGACCGAGATGAGCGCCCCCTCCCGCACGGCCTGCCGCACCGCGGCCTCACACATGCGCAGCGCGAGTTCCAGGTTCACCGGGCTCCTCACCGTTTCGAAGACCGCCGGCTCCGACCGCCGGGTGTGCGGGCGTCGCCGGTCGGGCGATCCGAGGTGTCATAACGATCCGACGCTTACGCGAGCCTTCCGGAGGACCGGCACGGGCCGGGACCGTCGCCCGGTGAGACGGGAGAGACCACGAGGCGACATTCCGACGACACTTACCAAGAGTGACGTTCATCTTACTTCAGGCTACGATCTCGTCACCGGTGGGATATCGAGATGTCGTCCAGACGTGGGGGAGAGACATGCACGGTCACAGCCGCGCGCGCATCGTTCACCGGCTCAGGCATGCCCTCGGCCATCCGGGAAGAGTCCCCCGGCACCTGCGACGGGTGACCAGGAACACGTGGCTGCGCCTGAGCACCCGCGACCACGTCGCCTACTACCGGGCCGTCATGAGGTCCGAGACCGCGCGCAGTCCTCGCGGGGCCGTGGGCAGTAGGTCCTACCGGCGCTGGGTCGCCCTGGGGAAGGCGCAGTTCGACTATCTGGTGCGGCACGGTCTGAAACCCGAGCACCGCATGCTGGAGATCGGCTGCGGCAACCTGCGGGCCGGGCGCCTGTTCATCGGCTACCTCGACACCGGAAACTACTACGGTCTCGACATCTCCCCGGAGATCCTGATCGCCGCCCAGGAGACCCTGGTCACCTACGACCTGCGCGACAAACTCCCCCATCTTCTGCCGGTCGCCGACCTGCGCTTCGCCGCGCTGCCCGGCGGGGCGTTCGACGTCGTCCACGCCCACGGCGTCTTCTCCCACTCCCCGCCGCAGGTGATCGAGGAGTGCCTGCAAAACGTCGGCCGGATCGTGAGGCCGGGGGGCTGGTTCGACTTCACCTTCGAGCGCACCGAGGGCAGGGAGCACCAGGTCCTGGGCGAGACCTTCTACTACCGGACCGAGACCCTGCTCGACCTGGCCGCCGGATGCGGCCTCCAGGCGACCCTCATGGATGACTGGGAGCGCCTTCCGCAGCGGGAGTCCAAGATCCGCATCAGGTTTCCCGGCCCCGGGCCTTCGACGGGGCACGTCGTACGTGACCAGGACCGGGGCGACCTGGACCGCGCAGCCGGGCAGGCGATGTCGGATCTCGGATAGGATCTGGCGCCCTGTGCGACCGAGCTGGAGGAACCGATGCGGGCCCACGACCTGTCCGCCGGGGGCGGCGTGCTGGCCCGTGCGCATGACGTGGCACGTGCGGCGGCGCGGATCCACGGCCTGCCCGACGCCGAGGTCACGCTGATCAACGTGTCGGAGAACGCCACGTACCGGGTGGACGACCCGGCCACGGGGAGGCGCTCCATCCTGCGGGTGCACCGCCTCGGCTACCACTCCGTCCCGGCGATCCTGTCCGAGCTGGCCTGGCTGGAGGCGCTCCGCGAGCAGGAGGGGATCCGCACCCCCCGGGTGCTCCAGGCTCCCGGCGGTTCCCGGGTGCTGACCGTCCCCGGCGCGGAGCCCCGAGAGTGCGTCATGTTCGAGTTGCTGCCCGGTGCCGAGCCGTCCCTGGAGAACCCGGTGCCCGGTTTCGAGCGGCTCGGCGCGCTCACGGCGCGGATGCACCGGCACGCGCGCCGCTGGTCACGGCCCGAGTGGTTCACCCGCTTCCACTGGGACTACGAGGCGGCCCTCGGCGCCGGGGCGCGGTGGGGCCGCTGGCAGGACGGCCTGGGCATGGGGGCCGAGGCGCGGACCGTGCTGGGGCGGCTGGACAAGGAACTGCGCGAGCGGCTCCACCGCTTCGGCCGGGGGCCGGAGCGCTACGGCCTGATCCACGCCGACCTGCGTTCCGCGAACCTGCTCGTGGCGGGTGAGGGACCGCCCAGCGTCATCGACTTCGACGACTGCGGCTTCGGCTGGCACCTCTACGACCTGGCCGCGGCGGTCAGCTTCATCGAGCATCTCCCCGAGGTTCCCGAACTGGTCGACGCGTGGGTGCGGGGTTACCGGACCGTCCTGGACCTTCCGGCCGAGGACGAGGCGGAGATCTGGACGTTCGTCATGTTCCGCCGCCTGCTGCTGGTCGCCTGGATCGGTACCCATACCGGCGCGGACATCGCCACCGAGCTGGGCTCCGGTTACACCGAGGGCACCTGCGAGCTGGCCGAGCGCTATCTCGGCGGCTCGCTCCGCTGACCCGGTCCGTCCCGTGGTACCCACGGCGTTCCCGTAGGGGCCGTTCGGCAAAGTGGCGCGCCGTGATCGCGCATCGGGAAATCGTCCCTACCCACCCCTGGGGCGCGACGGGTCCGTGATGGCGAATACGCGCCGGCGTCCACATCACCGTGCGTGTAACGCGTAATCCGATAATGAGATTTTCGCGAAGGGATTCCGTCTTCCCGGCCCCTGTTTTCCGACCCGCTTCGCCGAATCCGGGGTGTTTTCCGGCCGCCTTCGTCTCCGTCGCCGCGGGCGGCGGTCCGGTGGGGTCAGGATTTCAGCTCGCGCCTGATGTCCTCGTCGTCCGGCGCCAGTTCCAGCGCCCGGGTGAGGTCGGCGACCGCCTCCGTCTCCCGCCCGGCGGCACGCAGCGCCATCGCCCGGTTGAACAGCAGCGCGGGGTCCGCTCCGGGTTCGAGAGCCCGGGTGAAGTCCGCGACGGCGCCCTCGGGGTCACCGGTCTCGAACGCCAGCAGTCCTCGGTTCGCCCAGGCGGCCGCCAGCGAGGGGGCGAGCTCCAGCGCCCTGTCGAAGGCGGTACGCGCCCTGTCGTAGCGCCCCTCCGCCGTCTCCACCTGGCCCAGCGCGCACAGCAGGTACGGGTTGGCCGGATCGATGGCGAGCCCGGCCTCCGCGTCCGCCCTGGCCTTGCCGTACTCACCGAGGGCGGCCAGCAGCCCGGCCCGGTTGGCCAGGCCGTCCACGAACTCCGGGTCCAGCTCCAGCGCGTGGTCCAGGTCGCTGAGCGCACCCCGGTGGTCGCCCCTGGAGAAGCGGATCTCGGCCCGGTTGTAGTAGGGCTCGGGGAAGGGCGGGCCGACCCGCATGGCCGTCTCGTAGTCGTTGATCGCCGCGTCCATCCGGCCCAGCCGGTGCAGCAGGTTGCCCCGGTCGATGTAGTAGTCGGGGTAGACGGGGTCGGCTGCGATCACCGCGTCCAGATCCTCCAGTGCCTCCTCGGGGCGGCCCAGCATCACGGTGAGCTGCGCCCTGTTGGCCAGCAGCACCAGCCGGTGTATCGGGTGCTCGCCGGGACGCAGGTCGCGGTCGGCCAGGGCGACGGCCTCGGAGACCAGCTCCAGTGCCTTGGCGGGGCGGCCTCGCCGTACCTCCACCAGTGCCCGGCCGTTGAGGTCGAACCCCAGCTTGAACGCCCGCTCGCGCGGGTCGGGCAGCAGCGAGGAGATGGCGATCGCCTGGTTCACCAGCGCGAGCGCGGCATCCGGATCGCGCCGGGCCTGGTCATGGTGGCGTACCTTCAGCATTCCGGTGGCGTAGGCGACCGAGGCGTGGACGGCGGGGGAGATGCTCTCCCGCCTGGCCAGGTCGAACAGGTCCTCGGACTCGTCCCCCCTGCCCAGCGCGGCCAGCGCGGTCGCGGTGCTGTGCAGGAGCCGCCACCAGGTCCCGGTGTCGCCTTCGGGGTCGGCGAGGCGCAGGGCGCGCCTGCCGAGATCCACCACGGCGTCATGGCAGCCCGCATCCAGGCACCACTGCACCGCGAACAGGAACGCCTCCAGCGCCTTCGACGTGTCGCCGCCGCGCTCGCGGTGGTAGGGGACCGCTCCAAGCCGCGGGCCGATCGTCCCCTCCCGCTCCAGCTCGTCGGCGAGGGCGCCGTGCTCCTCCTCGCTGAGCTGGTCCTCGACGGTGGTCCCCCGGCGGGTCACCACGGTCAGCGACTCCGCGGGGACGCGGCGCCGCAGTACCGTCAGGAGTTCTAGGTCGGTGGGGTCGGCCCGGTCGACGTTCTCGACGACCAGCGTCCGTGGGCCGGTTTCGGCCAGGTGCTCGCGGACGAACTCGGCCAGGCCGTTAGCCAGGCGCAGCGTGCGCCGCGGCGCGTGCACCAGGATCCGCTCCGCGCTGGGCAGGCTCGCGGCCACGGAGCGGCGCCGGTCGGGAACCAGGTCCTGCAGGTCGGGGGCCGCCGCGCGCAGCTCGATGTCGTAGCGGGCGACGAGCTCGGGCCGGGCCGTGGGCACCAGGGCGGCGACGAGCGCGCCTCCCGCGGTGTAGGGTCCGCGCAGGTACCGGTCAGCGTCCACCACGAGCGGTGGCGGCACGGGAAGAGACGGGCTTTCTGGCGGTTGGGCTCCCCGACTCACCGGACTCCTCTAAGTCGATTTAGATGATATTCGATGATATATGGCTATGTTGTGCTGGGGGCCGGCGCCCACTGCTGGACGCCGGTGCTGCGATTCGTCTCAGCCGACATGCTTGGCACTTGCGGTACCACTGAGCGTGACGGTGCCAGGTTTGTGAACGATAACGCGCTTCATTACAGGCCTCTCTCGCGAATAAGAACAAATCGCAAGTATTCGCAGTAATCGCCCATATTGACAAGATCTATTTCTTATAGTGGCCGCATCCGGACAGCCCTATGGACAGGTGGCGTGTGGTGGTATCCACGAATCCACGAACGCCTTCGCGGGCCCATGTTCGGCCTGGCCGCTGTGAGCGGCTCCCACGGGGGATGGGACCCTGATCCGATGGAACAGAGAAGCCGCTGGGCGGACATCGCGGGAGATGACGCCGGGGAGCGGTACGCGGCGAGGTTCGCCAGGCTGGCCGAGTCGGGGGCGGACACGCACGGTGAGGCGCGGTTGTGCGCGGGGCTGCTGCCGCCGGGCGCGCGGGTGCTGGACGCCGGGTGCGGCACCGGGCGGGTGGCGATCCGGCTGGCGGAGCTGGGATACGACTGCGTGGGCGTCGACCTCGACGCGTCCATGCTGGAGGTCGCCCGGCGGACCGCGCCGGAGCTGCCCTGGATCCTGGCCGACCTCAGCGACCTCGGTGACCTCGGTGACCTCGGCGGCTCCGCGGAGTTCGCGGAACGGGCCGTGTCCGGCGAGCGGCGTGGGCAGGGCGAGCGCTTCGACATGGTCGTCGCCGCGGGCAACGTCATCCCCCTGCTGGCCCCCGGGACCGAGGCGCGGACCGTCGCCGGGCTCGCGGCACTGCTGCGCCCCGGCGGGCTGCTGGTGAGCGGGTTCGGGCTGGACGCCGCGCACCTCCCACTCGCCTCCGCCACGGTCACCCTGGCCGACTACGACGCCTGGTGCCAGGCCTCGGGGCTCGCCCCGCTGCGGCGCCTGGCGACATGGGACGGCGCACCCTACGACGGCGGTGGATACGCGGTGAGTGTTCATGTACGAACCCCCGGCGGGCGAGGCTTCGAGGGGTAGTAGCTTCATCCCATGCGACTGGGCGTTCTCGACATCGGTTCCAACACGGTCCACCTGCTGGTGATGGACGCACATCGGGGGGCCCGGCCGCTGCCAGCGTACTCCCACAAGGAGGAGCTGAGGCTCTCCGAGCACATGGACGAGGGCAACCGCCTGTCGGCACAGGGCGCGACGCGGTTGCGGGAGTTCGTCGAGGAGGCGCTGCGGATCGCCGAGGACAAGGGGGTCGAGGACCTCATGGCCTTCGCGACCTCCGCGATCAGGGAGTCGGTGAACGGTGAGGAGGTCCTCACCGGGATCAAGGCCGACACGCAGGTCGACATCGAGGTGCTGTCCGGCCAGGACGAGGCGAGGTTGACGTTCCTGGCGGTGCGCCGCTGGTTCGGGTGGTCCTCCGGGCGGCTGCTGGTGCTGGACATCGGCGGCGGGTCGCTGGAGATCGCCTCGGGGATCGACGAGCAGCCCGACGTGGCGGTGTCGCTGCCGCTGGGGGCCGGCCGTCTCACCCGCGACCGCTTCACCGCCGACCCGCCGCCGGCCGACGAGGTGCGGGCACTGCGCAGGTACGTGCGGGCCGAGATCGCCCGCGTGGTGGGCAAGGTGTCGCGGTACGGCCAGGCCGATCACGCGGTGGCGACGTCCAAGACGTTCAGGCAGCTCGCGAGGATCGCCGGCGCGGCGCCCTCGCACGAGGGGGCGAACGTACGCCGGGTGCTCGGGCATGCGGACCTGGTCGGGTGGACCGACCGGCTGGCCAGGATGAGCACGGGGGAGAGGGCCGAGCTGCCCGGGGTGTCGGAGGGGCGGGCGCCGCAACTGCCCGCCGGAGCCATCGTCGCCGACGCCACCATGGACCTGTTCGGCGTGGCCCAGCTGGAGGTGTGCCCGTGGGCGCTGCGCGAGGGGGTCATCCTGCGCAGGCTGGACGCCATGCCCGAGCAGTAAGGTTTATCCGGCCGTCCGCGGGTTAGTGCGCATAGCCATGAACAGCCCTCAGACTCAGGTGGCAGGTGCCGCTCACAGAGCGGCCAACAGTCAGACGCTGGACAGGTTGGCACGGGTCGGTATGGCCTGCAGGGGAGTCCTCTACGGGCTGATTGGTTTTCTGGCCTTGCAGATCGCCTTCGGCGGTGGAAGCGGTGGTAAGGAGGCCGACAAGACCGGGGCCATCGAGACGGTGGCCGAGCAGCCGTTCGGCATGGCGCTGCTCTGGCTCATGGTCGTCGGTTTCACGGCCCTGGTCCTCTGGCAGCTGTCGGAGGCCGTCATCGGCCGGGGACAGACCAAGGACCGGGTGGAGTCGGCGGCGCGCGCGGTGGTCTACGGGCTGATCGTGGCCACGCTGCTCGGTGTCGTGCTGCGCGGAGACTCGGGAAGCTCAACGGACAGTCAGTCCAAGGACCTCACGGCCAAGCTGATGGAGCTGCCCGCCGGGCAGTTCATCGTGGGCCTGGTCGGTCTGGGGGTTATCGCCCTGGGGGCCTACTGGATCCACAAGGGCTGGAAGAAGAGGTTCCTCCAGGACCTGCGCACCGGCGAGATGCCGCCGAAGGCGCGTGACCTCGCCGAGAAACTCGGCATGGCCGGCTACCTCGCCCGCGGTGTGATCGCCGCGGTCGCCGGTGTCTTCGTCATCCAGGCCGCGATCACCTACGACCCCGACAAGGCCAAGGGCATCGACTCGACGCTGCGCTCGCTGGCCGACACCCCGGCCGGTCCGTGGCTGCTCGGGGTCGTCGCGATCGGCCTGCTGCTGTTCGCGGTCTACTGTTTCTTCGAGGCCCGCTGGCACCGGATGTGACGGGTGAAACCGCACGGTACGGCAGGTGCGGGCATGCAGCTGAAGGCCCGTCTGGCAAGCCCCACCTGTCTATCCGGTAAGTGATCGCATTCCTACTTTTCCGAGACATCTTCCCTTCCGAGCTCCGCGTCTTCCCAAAGGCAGGAACGGTATCGGAGGGGACATATGGACTCGTCGGAGCACGACGGAAGCGAATGGGTTCTCCGCCTTGCGGGTTCCCCGGACCAGGTGGTCAGAGCCCGCCGCCTGGTCTCGATGACCCTGGGGCGAGACCATCCCCTCCACGACGACTGTGTCCTGCTGACCAGTGAGATCGCCACCAACGCGGTGATCCACTCCCGGTCCGGGGACGGTGGGGCGTTCACGGTCACCGTGGCCTACTCGGCGACGGGCGTGCGGGTCTGCGTCCAGGACGAGGGCTCCTCACAGGCTCCCTGCGTCTGCCACGCCTCGGCGGACGCGACGGGGGGCCGCGGCCTGCCCCTGCTGGAGGCCCTGGCCCACCGCTGGGGCCTGGTCAGGGAGGCGGGGGCCAACAAGGTCTGGTTCGAGCTGGTGCTCGAACTGGCCGGGGTGCGCGCGGGCAGCCTGGCCGGCGCCAGGTGAGAGTTCGGGGCTCGGCCGGTCGCCGCGAGGGGCACCCCGCCGGGATGCCCTCGCGTCAGCCGATGACCCCTATGGGCTCGCCCGCTCCGGGGGTGACGGGCACTGTCCGTACGGCACCGGTCACGTCGCGGAAGGAGCCGTCGGCCGGGTCGTAGACCAGGTAGGAGCCGAGATGACGCAGGGCGACCTGGCCGGCGCCGCCCGGGTCGTGCGGGATCCCGTCGGCGCCGGCGACGCGTTCCTCGGCGGCTATCTCGCCGCCCGCCTGTCCGGCGGCTCCCCCGGCGGCGCAGCCGCCCTCGGCACCCTGCTGGCCGCCCGCATCGTGGAGACCCCCGGCTCCCCCCGAGGGAGGAGGCTCGCGACCTGCTCAGGCGGGCTGTTGCGACGCCGTGAACGGGCGCGTGGCGGGGCGGACGTCGAGTTCGGTCAGCAAGCCGGCCATGCGGGTGGCGCGGAGCGGATCGACGGGCAGGACGTGGCCGGTCCACCAGCGGGCGATCTCCGAGGACGGCCCCTCGGGCACCAGTTCCAGGTAGTCGTCCAGCGGAGGGTCGTAGATGAAGCCGGGCACCACGCCCCGGCTCTCCAGCCGGGCGACCACCTCGTCGCGGTTCTCGACCAGCAGGGGCACCCGCAGCAGCGGCTGCGGCGCCGCGTCGCGGACACCCTCGGCCGCCCAGGGCAGGGTACGCAGCAGTTCGACCCCGGCCACCCGCCGGTCGCGCTCGCGGTCGATCACCCGGAAGCGGGAGCGCTGGTAGCGGCGGAGCAGCGGCCCCTGGCGGATCCGCCAGTCGTCGAGGTCGATCCGCAGCCAGTGGTCCATGGCGCGCAGGTCTACCGGATCGCCGGCGAGGGCCGCGCGCAGTTCCTTCTCGCGGGGCGGGCAGCGGTGGCCGGTCCACTGGACGAGGCCGAGCGCTTTAAGGGCGTGCCACATCGGCCGGACCAGCCCGGTGCGGTAGATCGTCTCGCGCAGCACGGGCCGCAGCGTGCCGAGCAGCTGGGCGCGCGCCCCGCCGGGGAGCAGCGACTCGTCCCTGGCCCGGGCCAGCTCGGGCAGCGCGGCCGGGTCCCGCGCGGTGAGGAACCCGCCGGACATCGCCCGTCCGTGCTTGGCGAGGCTGAACACCCCGGCGGTGCCGAACGTGCCCGCGGGGCGGCCGTCCACCGTCGTCTGCATGGCGTGTGCCGCGTCGTCGAGGAGGATCACGCCGCGCCGGTCGCACTCGGCCCGCAGCTCGGTCACCCGGTCGGGCTGGCCGTACAGGTGCGTGGTGACGACACCGGCCAGGCCGCTCCAGTCGATGTTGGGGACGTCGATGTTGCCGTCGCGCCAGGAGACCGGCGCCATCACCGGTTCCAGCCCGGCGGCCAGCACGACGAACAGCACGGTCTCGCAGTTCGTCGGTGAGATGAGCACCCGGTCGCCGCGTTCGAACCAGTGACGCAGCGCCAGGAGCAGACCGAACCTGGCGGAGGGCACGTGCAGGCACTCCTGGCCGATCCGGTCTCGCATGGCCGCCTCAAGCTCGCGGCCGCCGTTCTGCCCGCTCACTGGGCCTTCCCCCGGGTGCGCAGCCGCCCGTACCGTTTCATGGCCCTGTCGGCGGCGCCGTACAGGGCCGGGCTGTCAAGGATGAACCGCCGCACGCGGCGGACCGGTGTGGTGCGTAGCCAGTGCGCCGCCGCGCCGGCCGAACGGCGGCGCGCGATGCCCTCGGTGACTGGAACCGTCCTGCTGCACAGTGCGTCCTTGTACTCCGAGCCGTTACTGATGCCGAGGTCCAGCGAGCTGACACCGATCTTCGCGGCGGCCTCGACCATATGCAGGTGCTGGATCAGGCCGGGGGAGTACTTGGCGTAGTCGGGGTCGTACGCGGGGAACCAGCCGATCATCATCGTGCCGGTGCGCAGCCCGAAGTGGCCCGCGACGGGCCTGCCGTCCGCGTACAGCATGGACAGCGGCCCGGCGAAGTCGGGGGTGTCGACGGCGTGCAGGCGCTCGGTCAGCTCCACGACCCATGACTTGGCGAAGCGGTCGGGGCGGCCCATCCGCTGGTACTGGGCCGATTTCCACTCCCGCAGCAGCCGGAACTGCTCCGCGTCGCGCACCGCGAACTCGGAGGTGATCTCGCCCGTGTCGCGGCCCAGCTTCCGTTTCTTGTACAGGGTGCTCTTGACGAACTTCGGAGAGCGTTCGCGCAGCTCGTCGAGGAAGGCCGGGTAGCCGTCGGTGAAGTCGAGGACCACGGCCTCCTGCCTGAGCGTCTCGAACGGCTGGAACCAGGGCTGGTGATCGACCATGCAGCCGAACTCCCACACGCTCAGCCCGCACTCCTTGAGCAGGGTGTTGGAGTCGAATTCGGCGCCGGGCACGTGGACCACGCCCTGGGAGAGCGAGACCCATCCGCCCAGGGCGGCGCCCACCCCGCCGCCGTGCCGCTCGAAGGGGAAGAACCCGACGGGCCCGTCCGACTCGGTGATCACCGCCACCCGCGCTTCGGTGTGGACCTCACCCATCGCGATCGTGAAGTCCGGGCTGAGGAAGGGGTTGGCAAGGTGCGCGCTGGAGCGTTGCATCTCGCGCCAGGCCGCGACCTCATCCGGGCCCAGCTCCGCCGGCCGGATGACGTTGACCCTCATGCAGCCCCTCCCGCCGCGCCGGGGTGACCGGCGACCGTGCCTACAGTGCGCGTCAACCTACCGTTCACGAGGAGGTGATCCTTTCTCGAAGCCCGGGCTGAGGAACTGAACGTCGTCCTCGGGGTGGAGCACGCGCGATCCGACCGGCCCATGGACATGGGTGGCGTGTGTCACGGAGCGCGGGAACCGTCCTGGAACCGGGCAGCGATCCCCCTGCCGCCGCCCAATGCAGTAAATCTACCTAAATATTGACTTACCTACTAAGCGATATCGGAGACGGTCGGACTCGGCAGCACCGGGGGAACCCGGGGAGGGGTGGGTGGGATGGCCGGGACGAGCCGTTCGACGACCGGCAGGGCGCGGTGGGCGTAGAGCGGATCGACCGGCAGCACGTGCCGGCCCCACCAGTGCGCGATCTCGGGCTCCGGCGAGGGACTGGTGAACCCCGGCAGGTAGCTGTCGTACGGCGGGTCGTAGAGGTATCCGGTGGCGACCCCGTGTCGCTCCAGCTCGGCGATGGCCTCGTCCCGGCCCGAGACCAGCAGCGGGACCCGGAACAGCGGTTGATCCAGGTGCCGGTGGACGGCCGGCGCCACGCTGGGCAGCGCGGCCAGCGCCGAGACGCCGGCGATCCGCCGCGACCGCTGCCTGGGCAGCGTCCGCAGGCGCCTCGACTGGTACCAGCTTGAGAGGTGGCCGCGCCTGGCCCGGTAGTCGTGCAGGTCGGCCTGGACCCAGGAGTCGAACGCCGGTAGCTGCGGTGCGTACTCCAGCGCCCTGACCAGATCCGCCGGGCGCGGGGCGATCCGGTAGCCCTCGCGCTCCTCCTCCATGCCGAACGCGCGCATCGCCCTCAGCGCCGGGCGGACCATGTTCAGGCGCAGCGCGGCGTGCCGGCCCACCGAGGTCAGCACGCTGTGGATCTCCTTCCTGAAGGCACCCGGCTGCAGCAGCCGGTCACGGTCGCGCTCCAGGGTGCGCAGGTCCTCCAGGTGCTCGACCGCGATCACCCCGCCGGAACCCGCTCCGGCGTGCTTGGACAGGCTGAACACGCCCGCCACCCCGAAGGTGCCCAGCGGCCTGCCGTGCACGCTCGTCTCCATCGCGTGCGCGACGTCCTCGATCAGGATCTTGCCCGTGAACGCCGTCACCCGGTCCGGCAGGCCGTACAGGTTGGTGGTCAGCACCGCGTCGACCGTGTCGAGGTCGACGGCGCCCGCATCGATGTTGCCGTCGTCGGAGGAGAGCGGGGCGATGACCGGGCGCAGCCCGGCGGCGAGCACGAGAAAGAGGATCTCGTCGGCCGACAGCGGCGACATCAGCAACCGCTGGCCGGGGCTGCACCAGTGCCGCAGGGCCAGATACAGGCCCAGACGGTTGGAGGGCAGTGGAAGACAGCGGCGGCCTGTCCGCTTCGCCACAATGTGCTCAGGAGTCACTGGAGACCGTTTATCACGTGCGAGATCAAGACTGCAAACAGAGCCACGCCGTCCCTAACCTGCGACAACCTGGGACGCCTTGCCGTGGTTGATCACTCTGCGGATGTTCGGGAGGATCAGTAGCGCGACCAGGAGCTGGCTGCCGAGCATCGCGTAGCCCACCGCGGCGATCCCGAAGAGGGGGAACAGCAGGGCGATTGAGGTGAGGACCAGCACCGCCATTCCGACTTGGATGAGTGCGAGCTTGCGGGCCTCGCTCTGCGCGCGCAGCATGCTGAGGCAGATCTCGATCACCGTCTGGGGGAGCACGGCGATCGCCATCAGGCGGAGCAGCGGCGTGCCCGCCTCGGCGAACCCGGGGCCGAACACGCTCAGGATCAGGGGCGCGCCGACCACGACCACCGTGATGACCGGTCCGACGATCAGGAAGGTGCGGCGCAGCGCGTTGCGCACGCTCTGCGCCAGCCGGGCGGCGTTGAAGGACCCCTCGACCGTCAGAGACACCGCCATGTTGGCCGCCAGCAGCCCGATCATGGAGCCCAGCGTGTGGGCTATCGAGAAGTAGCCGAACGTCGGCGCGTCGTCGAGCCAGCCCGCGATGATGACCGGGACCAGATAGAGGATCAGCAGGATGGAGAACGCGCCGGGGAAGTCTCCGGCCAGGAAACGCCCCACCTCGCGCAGGCGCGGCGGGTTCGCGGCGCTCTCCTCGGTGTTCTTGACGTGCTTGGGGATGATGACGCCGAAGATGAACCAGCTGATCGGGATCAGCGCCATGGCCGTCGGCACGATCCACGAGACGAAGATCCCGCCGAAGAGGCCGCCCTCCGGCAGCGCGACCGCGAGCGCGGCGAGCATGCCCATTTTGACCAGGCCGAACGCCAGGCTGTTGACCGGCACCCAGACGGCCTTGCGCAGCCCGGCCAGGGTCACGTCCTGGAGGGTGAAGATCGTCCAGACGAGAACCGAGACGAGGAAGAACAGTCCGGGGCCGAACCCGGCGAGGTCGGCGTAGACCGCCCCCCACACCGGCAACGTCAGCAGGAACCCCAACGCCGCCACCAGGCCGGTGGCCCCGGCGATCGCGTAGCCGCGCAGGACGAACTCGGCGGTGCGGCGGCCGGCCACCGGGATGAACCTGGCCAGCGCGCCCGCGAAGGCGAGCCCGGTCAGAGAGGCGAACAGCCGCATCGCGCTGATCACGGCCTGGCCCTCACCGAACGCGGCGGCGGTGTACAGGTGCGTGGCGAGGAACCAGTAGCCGAGGCCCAGCACGGCGGTGATCCCGGTATTGATCATCAATGCGTAGCCCTGTAGGAACAGGGGGTTTCTCAGATCCTTGCGCAGGCGGTCCATCAGTCCGGTCCTGCGCTCCTCGGTCACTGTCCGGCCCATCGCCTGGTCGCCTCCGTCGCGCGTCACCTCGTCATCATCGGGTGGAGCGCTTGCAGCGACCTTGCCGTCGGCTGCACGCAGGCCGGTGGCCGAGTCCGGTCGCGTCCCCGGCAGGTCCGGCCGGGTGCCCGACGGGGGGGTGCCGCCCTCGTGCCAGGCGGGCAGCCCCGTGCCGTTCTCATTCACCTCGACGCTCCCGATCCGCACCACTTTCCGGGGCGGTGCCGGATGCCCGCCCATCGCTCGCGCGGGATGGTTCGATGGCATTCCCGAGGGGAGTGGGATGGCGCCGCACCAGCGTTCGCGTCTCGTCAGGAGATCGGCCGGTCACCGAGGGGTATATGAGAGTCGGCACGTGAGCCATGATGCCCCAGTTTCAGGCGGGCCGTGTCCGGCATGTATTCGGAAGTACCCGGCAGGGCTCGATCGTGATGGGGAGCGCCCT
Organism: Streptosporangium sp. NPDC005286; assembly: GCF_040607515.1. NCBI lineage: Bacteria > Bacillati > Actinomycetota > Actinomycetes > Streptosporangiales > Streptosporangiaceae > Streptosporangium > Streptosporangium sp. NPDC005286. The sequence goes on from NZ_JBEXGU010000003.1 coordinate 98,719, forward strand.
GTTTTATCCGGTATTGGTGCTGCCAGCCGCGGGGGAGGCGAGGAGGCGATCCAGGACGCGGACGCCGAACTCCAGGCCCTCGACGGGAACGCGCTCGTCCACGCCGTGGAACATGCCGAAGTAGTCGAGTTCCGGGGTGAGCATCAGCGGGGCGAAGCCGTAACCCCTGATGCCGAGCCTCGCGAAGGACTTGGCGTCCGTGCCGCCGGACATCACGTACGGCACCGGTCGCGCCGCCGGGTCCTCGGCCACCAGGGCCGCGCCGAGCCGCTCGAAGAAGGGCGAGTCCATCGGGGCGGAGGGGGCCTCCTCCAGGTTGACGAACTCCCTCCTCACCCGGGGGCCGAGCAGGCGGTCGATCGTCTCCAGGAACTCCTCCCGGCCCCCCGGCAGGAACCGCCCGTCGACGTGGCCCACGGCGGTTCCGGGAACCACGTTGACCTTGTAGCCCGCCTGGAGCATCGTCGGGTTCGCCGAGTTCCGGATCTGTGCCCCGAACAGGGAGCCGATCCGGCCGAGCCGTTCGGCCTCCTCCTCCAGCCGGTCGAGGTCGATGCGCTCGCCGAGGATGTCCGACAGGCTCTCGATCAGCGTCGCCACCTCGGGCGTCAGCCGCACCGGCCAGCGGTGAGAGGCGATCCGGGACATGGCGTGGCAGAGCTCGGCCACCGCGTTGTCCACCGGCGGGCGGGAGCCGTGGCCCGCGACGCCGGTCGCGGTGAGTCTCATCCAGGCGGTGCCGCGCTCGCCCACCGCGACCGGGTAGATCCGTGCTCCGGGAGCCTCGACGCTGTAACCGCCGGACTCGCTGATCGCCTCGGTACAGCCGTCGAACAGCTCGCGGTGGTGTCGCACCGCGTATCGCGCGCCGTACTCGCCGGTGGCCTCCTCGTCGGCGAGGAACGCCAGCACCACGTCCCGCCCAGGCCGTACCCCGCGCCGTGCCCACTCGCGGACCAGGGTGAGCGTCATGGCCAGGGTGCCCTTCATGTCGACCGCGCCCCGGCCCCAGACGCAGCCGCCGGAGACCTCCCCGGAGAACGGATGAACCTGCCAGTCGGAGGCGTGGGCGGGGACCACGTCGAGATGGCCGTGGATCAGCAGGGCGTCGGGTGAGTCGCCGGGGATCCTGGCGACCACGCTGGTCCTGTGCCTGGCCGACTCGAACACCACCGGTTCGATGCCGGCCTCCGACAACAGGGTGGCGACGTGCTCGGCCGCCGGACGTTCGCCGGGGCCGGGATTGGTGGTGTCGAATCTGATCAGGTCCGAGCAGATCTGTGTGACCTCACTCATCGAAGAACGCCCCCCGGAGACTATGGCCCAAATACAGGACCAAGGGTGCATACCCCTCCGGAGCGGGAGGGGCACCTCGAGGTTCGCTTCATGTACTCCCGGTCGGCTGTGACGCCGCTACCTCCAGGAGGGGCCGGGAGCCTGGCCGCTACTGGCCGGATGTGGTCTGCGGGGCCTTCTTGGTCGCCGCCTTGGCCACGCTGGGGTCGCCCGCCGCGAAGGCCGCGGCGACCTTTCCCCCGATGCGCCCGCGCTCACTCACCTCGATTCCGTGGGACTTCGCCCACGCCCGGATCTCGGCGCTCCGCTCGCGGCTGCCGCCGGAACCCTTCGCCCGGCCCTTGCGGCCCAGGGAGGTGCTCGCCTTGCGGGCGGCGGACTGGAAGGGCTTAAGGGCCTCGCGGAGTTTTGTGGCGTTCTTCGCGCTCAGGTCGATCTCGTAGGCGGTCCCGTCCAGGCCGAACGAGACGGTCTCGTCCGCCCGCTTCCCGGTGATGTCATCGGTGAACGTGACGACTTGCTGACGTGCCATTGTGTCACTCCTTAATCTTGGCGCCAGAGTGTGCGGCTGTGAACCCGGCCGACGATGGCTCCCGCGTCTCTTCCCCGGTAGTAAAACTCTAGCCTCTCCTTTCGCTGTCGCGCCGGGAAACCCTGTCCGCCGGAGATCCACTTGCTCAGGTTAATTACCCAAGGCTGAACTCCGGCGTCTCCACGTCATTGGGAAATGCTTCCCGCCGGCGAGGGATTAAAAACGACGGCGGCGCCGGGATCCCCTTGGTGTCTTGTATCCCGGGATCTGTCGGTTGCCCCGGCGGGTTTTCTGGATGGAGGTGTCCGAGCGCTTTGGAGTTTCGTGACCTCCGGGTGGTTTCCACCCTGGTCGCCGTGAAAAAATCGACTTCGGCCACTTGGGGGCGTTCGGGGCCATCGTTCCACTGTCGTTCGTTTCGAGGGCTCCATCGTGTCGGCCGTGCTGTCCTCCCGGTGTGCGGGTGTGTCCTCCGTCCCGTTTTCGCTGGTCGGGGCAGCTGCCGGGATGAGATCCCGGCAGGGAGCGGCGAGCGGACCGGGTCCGCCGGGAGGGGGACGGCGGCGGAGGGGCGCTGTGGGACCCGCTCCGGAGGTTCGTCGGACAATTCACGCATGCCCGGTGTCTGTCACCGAACGTGTTGCAGGATTTCCGTAGGACAAATGACTTCCTCGCGCTCTGGAATGCGGGCCGGGTGTCCCCGGTTTTGCCGGCCGGCTAGATCCGGATGCGTTCGAAGGTGGTCACCGACACATGGTCGATCACATTGGGGCGTGGTCCCGACACTCTCGGGTGAGGCAAGGCGTGCCGCGCGGACCGCATGATTTCGGGCGTCTCGCATTGTGAGCGAGCGGGAGCCGCGGACCCCGTTTGCCCCTTGACCGCCATTGGCCCGTTCCATCGTCCGGGCGGACCAACAAGCGGTGTTCCCCGAATTGTTCGCGTAACGGCCGGAGAGTGATGCGGGCATTGCCCGTTCCCTCAGGGGCGGGCGTGTCGTCGCGGCTCGTCCCGTTCCGTTCCGCACGGGTGGGAACCGTGCGCCGCCGAGCCTCACACCGTCTCGCCCCGGACGGACGGGGCGGTGCGCCGCCGCGGCCTGTCACGTCGTCTGGTTACGGATGGACGTGCCGGGCCCGCCGGTCTACCTCTGACCTCCCGCACGGCGGGAGGTCAGAGGTAGAGGCCGGTGTTCTCGGGGACGGCCGTGCGGCTGAACGCGCCGTCGCGGAGCGCGAAGAGCTCGGCGAGGGTCGCACCGGCCGGAGAGAGCCCTTCGGTGCCGCCGAGCCAGTGGGCGGCCTCGTCGTAGGGGAGAGGACCGATCTCGATCTGGGCGAGGCAGCGGCCCGGGCGGGTGACGGCCGGGTGGAGACGGGCCAGGTCCTCGTTGGTGGTGATGGCCACCAGGACGTCACGGCCCTGGCCGAGGAGCCCGTCGGTCAGGTTGAGCAGGCGTGACAGGCCCTGTCCCGTGGCCTCCTTGGCGCCGGATCTGATCAGCTCGTCGCAGTCCTCCAGCACCAGAAGCCGCCACCGCTTACCGTCGTCGTCGTCAAAGCCGACCGCGACCTCCATGAGGTAGCCGGGGGAGTGGAACAGCCGTTCCGGGTCGAGTACGCAGTCGACCTGGCACCACGACCGCCACTCGTGGGCGAGCGTGCGCAGCAGCGTTGTCTTGCCGGTGCCCGGCGGGCCGTGCAGCAGGACCAGCCTGCCGTGCGCGTCGGAGGCGGTGACGGACATCAGCCGCGACAGCCGCTCGCCGACCGACCTGGCGTAGTTGCCGGAGATCTCCGCCCAGGGGGAGGCGGTGATCGGCTTCTCCGAGCGGCGGCTGCCGTGGGGTCCCTGCCACCAGAAGCCCATCTCGACGTGGTCGCTCTCGGGAGCGGGCTCCTCGGCGTCCTTGATGATCTCGTCGATCACCGAGCGGGCCAGTTCCTCGTCGACCGCGGTCACGCTGACCGTGGCGGCGCGGTTGCGGTGGCGGACCACGCGCAGCGTCCAGCCCTCCCCGCACAGCAGCCGCGAGTCACGGCCGTCCTTCTCCGTCGCCGCCCGGAGGAGCGTCCCGGAGGAGGGGGCGAGGGAGGCGTCGGGGCGGACCCGCTCCAGGTTCGCGGTGCACGACCACGGCTGGACCCCGGTGGCGAACGGCGACAGCGCGAGGGCGTCGATCACATCCACCGCGGAGTCGGCGTCGTCGAGCCAGATCCTCATCGGCAGCTCCACCGGGCGGGGCTCCGGGGAGAAGTGGACCTCCTTGAGTACGGACATGGCGGTAATGATCCTCTTGGGGCGTCCGCCGGTCGATGGGTTTTCGCAAGGGGGCCGGCTCAGGGGGCCGCCGGCGGCGCGGGAGCCTCGGGGGCGGTGCGGAGCAGGGCGTCGACCAGGGGGCTCGGCGGGCGGGTCAGCGGGCCGGTGAGGACGAGGGCGCGGGTCAGGGACGGCTTCAGCGGGATCATGATGAGCCCGGGGGTGAGAAGACCGCGGCCGAGGTCGGGAACCGTCGAGACGCCGATACCCGCGGCGATCATGCCGATGAGCGTGCCGAGCTCGCGCACATGCTGGGCCGGAGCGTAGGGGACGCCCGCCAGGGAACACAGGATGCGGGTCTGCGGCTCGCAGCCCCCCTTGGAGACGAGCAGCGGATCCTCCACCAGCTCGGCCATCGTGATGTGTTCCTGACCGGCCAGGGGGTGGTCGGCGCGGACCACCGCGTGGAAGGCGTCGCGGCCCACCACCACATGCGCGGGAGGCGGGGGCACCGGATCGACGAGGATCGCGGCGTCGACGACTCCGGTCTCCAGCCAGGGGGACAGCTCGTCGTCGTCGCCCTCGAAGACCTGCACCTCGACACCGGGGAGCTCCGCGCGCCACGTCCGCATGAGCTGGGGGAGCAGCCCGCAGCAGACCGTGGGCGGGGCGGCGACGCGGACGATTCCGGTGTGCTGCCCCAGATGTGCGGAGACGGCCTCGTCGATGGCGGCGACCGAGGCGAGCGCCGCCTGGGCGTGCGGCAGGATCGTCGCCCCCAGGGCCGTGGGCCCCACGCCTCCGTGCCGCAGCACCAGCGGTGCGCCGAGAGCGCGCTCGAGCGCGGCGAGCGCGTGGGAGACCGCCGACTGGGACATGCCCAGCTCCTCGGCGGCCACGCCGAATCCGCCGTTCGTGATCACGGCGGTGAAGACTCGGAGCTGCGCGACCGTGGCACTCATGAGGACATCTCATCACACTGCCGGGATAACTCATTGGACACATGACCTGGGCCTGGTGAGACTGCTCCGGTGACCCGTGAAGGAACCTCCTCAGCATCTCCACAGGTGCGGGCGATCGACGCCGTACCGTCCCCGGCGAGCCGGTCCGTGCTTGCCCAATACCTCGCGCTGGCCCTGACCTGGGGGGCCAGCTTCCTGTTCATCAAGGTCGCTCTCACCGGGCTGTCTCCCGTTCAGACGGTGCTGGGCCGTCTCGCGCTGGGAGCGCTCACGCTCAACGTGATCATGTTGGTCACCCGCCGGCGGTGGCCGAGGCAGGCGAGGCTCTGGGCGCATCTGGGGGTGGTCGCACTGCTGCTGTGCGTGGTGCCGTTCCTGCTGTTCGCCTGGGCCGGGCAGTACATCCCCTCGGGACTCTCCAGCATCTACAACGCCACGACGCCGCTGATGACGATGTTCGTGACCCTGGCCGCGCTCCGGCAGGAGCGCCTGGGGGCGGCGGGGGTGCTCGGTCTGCTGCTGGGTGCGGCCGGTGTCGTCGTCGTCCTGGCCCCGTGGAACCTGACCGGGGCCGCCGGCCCCGGGTGGGCGCAGGCGGCCTGCCTGGGGGCGACGTTCTGCTACGGCCTGGCCTTCGCCTACACGCGGCGCTTCGTGGTCTCCTACGGCTACGACGCCCCCACGATCGCCGCCGCCCAGATCAGCGTGGCGGCCCTGGTCATGCTCGCGCTGAGCCCGCTGCTGGCAGGCGGTCCCGTGCGCCTGGACCTGCCCGTCGTGGCGAGCATGGCCGCCCTGGGCATCCTGGGCACGGGGCTCGCCTACATCTGGAACACCACGGTCATCGCCCGTTGGGGGGCGACGGCCGCCTCGACGGTGACGTACCTGACCCCGCTGGTGGGTGTCGTCCTCGGGGTGCTCGTCCTGGGCGAGGCGCTGACGTGGAACCAGCCGCTGGGAGCGGTGGTGGTCGTGGTCGGCATCATGACCGGCCAGGGCGTGTTCGGTTCCCGGCCCGGTCGCCGGTCTCGGTGACCAGGCCGGGAACGTCCTTCGAGGTGCAGGTCAGGGCGTTGTCCTTGGGCCTGGGCCACACGGTGCCGGGAACGCGGCCGGTGTCGAAGCCGAGGGCGATCAGGGGTGAGGAGGCCGCGACGATGAGGGCAAGGCCATCCATGCCCGCCCGGAGCGGGAGGTGCCGCGGGGAGGAGAGGCCCGCGGGCGCTTTTCTGGTTTAGGGTGCCCGGCTGCGGTCAGGGGGATGGCTGTTTCGCTGCCCGACGACCAACCGGAACGTTCCCAGATGACGATACGACGATAGATCAGTTGATTAACAGCACCATACGGTGTCGTATCAACCATTACGCTCCGGTAGGGCAGTATCACTCAGACAGTGGAGACGTTCCGTGGCCATCGATCTTGTTACTCGCCGAGAGTGGGGCGCTCGCCAGCCGCGCGGTTCCTACAGCAGGCTCAGTTCCACCCGGGGAGTGAAGGTCCACTACACGGGCGGCCAGGTCAGCCCGGATATCGTGAACGACCACGCCAAATGCGTTGCCCTGGTGAAATCCATCCAGAATCACCACATGGACGGCAATGGCTGGATTGACGTTGGTTATTCCATGCTGGTCTGTCCGCATCGGAAGGTCTTCGAGGGCCGGGGGCCGAATCGTGTGCCGGCCGCCAACGGCGCCGGTCTCAACAGCGACCATTACGCGGTGCTCGGCCTGGTCGGCTCGTCGGGGCTCACCAAGCCGACCGACGGCATCCTGCACGGCATCCTCGACGCCGTCGAATACCTCAGGGACAAGGGCGGGGCGGGTAAGGAGATCAAGGGCCACCGGGACGGCTACTCGACCAGCTGCCCCGGCGAGCCCCTGTACGCGTGGGTCAAGCGGGGCGCCCCCCGTCCCGGCGGCGGGACCACCAACCCGCCGGAACCGCACCCCTCCTTTCCCGGCCGCACGCTCAAGCAGCCGCCGATCATGGAGGGTGCGGACGTCCGCACCTGGCAGCGGCGGATGCGCGACCGGGGCTGGAACATCGACGTCGACGGTCTGTACGGTCCCGCCTCCAGTGATGTCTGCAAGAAGTTCCAGAAGGAGAAGGGGCTGCCCGTCACCGGTGCCGTCGACCGCGCCACCTGGGACGCGGCCTGGCAGGAACCCGTCAGCTGACCAGTGGCTCCTGCCGCACGGGGGCCTGCGGATAGTGACAGGCCACCCACTGGCCGGGACCGATCCGCCGCCGGAGCCTTGTCCGAGGGTGCGGGGGCCGCTCGCCGCTACAGGCGGCCGGCACCGGTGTCAGCGCCGGTGTCAGCGAGGCGAGCCACGCCGTGGAAAGCGTCAGGCGTTTCACGCGCATCTCCTCCAGGTAGGCTCCCAAGAGTGATTCACCGATAGCGCTATCGGTGAAAAATCGCACAAGCCTCTGAGGGGGATTGTTTGCGCTGGGTGTGAGTGGAGGTTCGCCGGTAGGATTATCGGTGAGTGGAAAGCGAGGCGGCAGTTGAGGCGACAGTGGCGAGCACACCCCTGAGCAGGAGCGAGGCCAAGGATCTGACCAGGCGTCGCCTCATCCGCGCCGCGTTCGCGATCCTCGACAAGGAGGGTGAGGCAGGGCTGACCACCGTCAAGGTCTCAAAGGCGGCGGGGATCGCCCAGTCCAGCTTCTACGTGCACTTCAAGGACAGGCAGGAGTTGCTGCGGGCGCTCGGAGAACAGGCGGGGGAGCGGCTGCGGGGGGCGATGCGCGAGGCGCGGCGCAGGGCCCGTGAGGCACCCGACGACAGGGAGCGCCACCGCGAGGCCTTCCGGATACCGCTGGAGGCCATCTGCGGGCACCCCGCGCTCTTCCGCCTCGGCCTGCGCACCCGGCACGACCCGTCGTCGCCGCTCCAGGAGTTCGCCGTCGAGACCGCCGCCGCCTACCGGGCACACCTGGTCGCGGACCTGGCCTCGTTCGGCTTCCCGATCGAGCGGGAGAGCGACAGGCGCCGCCTGGAGATGATCGCCGACGGGATCGGCGCGCTGACCAACGCGATGGCGATCGGCCACATCGACGGGCGCTACCCCGACCTGGAGGAGGCGGTCGACGTGCTGGTCGCCTTCTCGTACGGCTACCTCGGGCTGCTGCGTAAGGATTCTTCCGCATGGTCCGGGAATCCCCCTTCGGCTCCTTCCGACGGCCCTCCTGTTGATGTTTGTCCGGAGCCCGATGGGAGTTCGAAAAACGGCAACCTTTAGTATCCGGTGCATGACGGTGTCGCCTGAGGAACCCCGACCGGCCGCCGAGTTCCCACCGACCACGCGTGAGCGGTGGCGGGAGCTGGCGCTCGGGGTATTGCGCAAGTCCGGGGTCGAGACCGGTTCCCCGGAGGAGGCGTTGGCCTCCACCACCTATGACGGTGTGACGATCGCACCGCTCTACGACGCGTCCGATCTGCCCGGCGATCCCGGCCTTCCCGGCTCCGCCCCCTACATCAGGGGCTCCGCCCCCGAGGGGGGCTGGGAGGTGCGGCAGCGCCACGAGGTGCCCGATTCCGAGGCGATCCTCACGGACCTGGAGAACGGCGTCACCTCACTGTGGCTCACCCTCGACCCCGAGGACCTGCCGCGGGCCCTGGAGCGGGTCCACCTGGAGCTGATCTCGGTCACGCTCGACGCGGGCAAGCGGACCCGCGAGGCGGCCGAGGTGCTCCTCGGGCTGGCGGGTGAGAAGGCCGGCACGCTGAAGGGGAACCTGGGAGCCGACGCGCTCGCCGACGCGGAGACCGCGATCGAGCTGGCCCGCCGCTGCGTTCGGGACCACCCCGGCCTCAGGGCCGTCACGGTGGACGCCACCGTCTATCACGACGCGGGAGGCGGTGACGCCGAGGAGCTCGGTTGCTCCCTCGCCGCCGGAGTCGCCGCGCTGCGTACCCTGACCGGCGCTGGCCTGACCGTGCCCGAGGCGTTCGGGCAGCTGGAGTTCCGGTACGCGGCCACCGCCGACCAGTTCCTCACCATCGCCAAGCTCCGGGCCGCCCGCAGGCTCTGGGCGCGTGTCGCCGAGGTGTGCGGCGCCCCCGACGAGGGACAGCGGCAGCACGCGGTGACCAGCTCGGTCATGATGACCGCCCGCGATCCGTGGGTGAACATGCTCCGCACCACGCTCGCCTGTTTCGCGGCCGGGACCGGCGGGGCCGACGCGGTGACCGTCCAGCCCTTCGACGCCCGCCTCGGCCTGCCGGACGCCTTCGCCCGCCGTATCGCGCGCAACACCCAGTCGCTGCTCGTCGAGGAGGCCGGTGTGGCCCGGGTGATCGACCCGGCCGGCGGCTCCTGGTACGTCGAACGGCTCACCGAGGACCTGGCCTCCAGAGCCTGGGAGTGGTTCCAGGAGATCGAGCGCGCCGGGGGCGTCGGGGCGGCCGAAGGCTCCGCGCTCGTCGCCGGACGGCTCGCCGCCACCTGGGAGCGACGCTCGGCCGACATCGCCAGGCGCCTCGACCCGATCACCGGCGTCAGCGAGTTCCCCGACCTCGCCGAGCGGCCCCTGGTCAGGCAGGCCCGGTCCACCGGGAGTACCGGGGTGCACTACGCGCAGGAGTTCGAGGCGTTGCGCGACCTGGCCGACGCCCAGGCGAGCCGGCCGAAGGTCTTCCTGGCGACCATCGGCCCGGTGGCCGCGCACACCGCCAGGGCGTCGTTCGCGGCCAACCTGTTCCAGGCGGGCGGCATCGCCACCGTGGCCGGTGGCGCCATGACGGACCCCGCGGAGATCGCCGCCGCGTTCTCCGCCTCCGGCACCGAGGTCGCGTGCCTGTGCTCCAGCGACCGGCTGTACGCCGAACACGCCGAGGCGGTGGCCGCCGCGCTGAGGGGTGCGGGGGCGCGCAGGATCTGGCTGGCAGGAAAGGGCGGGTTCGAGGGCGTGGACGCCAACCTCTACACCGGGTGCGACGCGCTCGGCGCGCTCCGGACGACCTTCGACGACCTGGGGGTGGCTCGATGATTCCCGACTTCTCCGAGATCGAACTCGGTGCGCGACCGGCGGTGCCCGGCCCCGCCGCGGGGGACGGACCTCGTGGCCCGGTGTGGGAGACGCCCGAGGGGATCGACGTCAAGCCGCTCTACACCGCCGCTGACACCGACGGTCTCGACTTCCTGGAGACCTACCCGGGCGCCGCGCCCTATCTGCGCGGCCCGTACCCGACCATGTACGTCAACCAGCCGTGGACCATCCGGCAGTACGCCGGTTTCTCCACCGCGGCCGAGTCCAACGCCTTCTACCGGCGTAACCTGGCAGCCGGGCAGAAGGGACTGTCGGTCGCCTTCGACCTGGCGACCCACCGGGGCTACGACTCCGACCACCCGCGCGTCGCCGGGGACGTCGGTATGGCAGGCGTGGCCATCGACTCCATCTACGACATGCGGCAGCTGTTCGACGGCATCCCCCTCGACAAGATGAGCGTGTCGATGACCATGAACGGCGCGGTGCTGCCGGTGCTCGCGCTCTACGTCGTGGCCGCCGAGGAGCAGGGGGTGGCGCCCGAGCAGCTCGCCGGGACCATCCAGAACGACATCCTCAAGGAGTTCATGGTCCGCAACACCTACATCTACCCGCCGGTCCCCTCGATGCGGATCATCTCCGACATCTTCGCGTACACCAGCGAGAGGATGCCGAAGTTCAACTCGATCTCGATCTCCGGATACCACATCCAAGAGGCCGGGGCCACGTGTGACCTGGAGCTCGCCTACACCCTCGCCGACGGGGTGGAGTACCTGCGGGCGGGTGTCGAGGCGGGTATGGACATCGACAGGTTCGCGCCGCGCCTGTCGTTCTTCTGGTGCATCGGCATGAACTTCTTCATGGAGGTCGCCAAGCTGCGGGCCGCCCGGCTGCTCTGGTCGCGGCTGGTGTCCGGGTTCGGAGCCAAGAACCCCAAGTCGCTCTCGCTGCGGACCCACTCGCAGACCTCCGGCTGGTCGCTCACCGCCCAGGACGTCTACAACAACGTCGTCCGCACCTGCGTCGAGGCGATGGCCGCAACCCAGGGCCACACCCAGTCGCTGCACACCAACGCGCTGGACGAGGCACTGGCCCTGCCCACCGACTTCTCCGCGCGGATCGCCCGCAACACCCAGCTGCTGCTCCAGCAGGAGTCGGGCACCTGCCGGGTGATCGACCCCTGGGGCGGTTCCTACTACGTCGAGCGGCTCACCCACGAGCTGGCGGCCAGGGCATGGGCCCACATCGAGGAGGTGGAGGCCGCCGGGGGCATGGCGAAGGCCATCGACGCCGGGCTGCCCAAGCTCCGCATCGAGGAGGCCGCCGCCCGTACCCAGGCGCGCATCGACTCCGGGCGCCAGCCGGTCATCGGCGTCAACAAGTACCGGCCCGACGCCGACGAGCCCATCGAGGTGCTCAAGGTCGACAACACCTCCGTACGCGCCCAGCAGCTCGACAAGCTGCGCCGCCTGCGCGCCGAGCGCGACCCCGGGCGGGTGGAGGAGGCACTGACGGCACTCACCAAGGGGGCCGCGGGCGACGGGAACCTGCTCGCGCTGGCGATCGAGGCGGCCCGTGCCATGGCCACGGTCGGGGAGATCTCCGACGCCCTGGAGCGGGTGTTCGGGCGGCACGCGGCACAGATCCGTACGATCACCGGCGTGTATCGCGAGGAGGTGGGATCCGGCGTGGACACGGTCCGCGAGGCGTGCGCCGAGTTCGAGCGGCTGGAGGGCCGCCGCCCCCGAATCCTGGTGGCGAAGATGGGCCAGGACGGTCACGACCGGGGCCAGAAGGTGATCGCCACGGCCTTCGCCGACCTCGGCTTCGACGTGGACGTCGGCCCGCTGTTCCAGACGCCCGAGGAGGTCGCCCGGCAGGCGGTCGAGGCGGACGTGCACGTGGTCGGCGTGAACTCACTGGCCGCCGGCCACCTCACGCTCGTACCGGCGCTCCGCGAGGCGCTGGCCGAGCTGGGCGCGGAGGACGTCATGATCGTGGTCGGCGGTGTCATCCCGCCGGGCGACTTCGACGAGCTGCGCGCCGCGGGCGCGAGCGCGATCTTCCCGCCCGGCACCGTCATCGCCGACGCGGCCAGGGGCCTGCTGGCGGACCTGCTCACCCGGCTGGGTCATGACGCGAACGCTTGACGAGTACGTCCAGGGGGTGAAGGAGGGCTCCAGGGTGTGGATCGCGCGGGCGATCACACTGGTGGAGTCCTCCAGGGCCGACCACAGGGAGCTGGCCCAGCGGCTGCTGGTCGAGCTGACCCCGCTGGCCGGCGCGGCGCGCAGGGTCGGCATCACCGGCGTGCCCGGCGTCGGCAAGTCCACGTTCGTCGACGCGCTCGGCACGCGGCTGACCGGGGAGGGCCACCGGGTGGCGGTGCTCGCCGTCGACCCGTCCTCGACCCGTACCGGCGGGAGCATCCTGGGCGACAAGACCAGGATGTCCCGCCTGGCGGTCGACCCGGCCGCCTTCATCCGCCCCTCGCCCACCTCGGGCACCCTGGGCGGGGTGGCCAGGGCGACCCGCGAGGCGATGGTCGTGGTGGAGGCGGCCGGGTACGACGTCGTCCTGGTGGAGACCGTCGGCGTCGGCCAGTCGGAGACCACCGTCGCCGACATGGTCGACACCTTCCTGCTGCTCACCCTGGCCAGGACGGGCGACCAGCTCCAGGGCATCAAGAAGGGCGTGCTGGAGCTGGCCGACGTGATCGCGATCAACAAGGCCGACGGTGCCGAGGGCAGCTCCCACGAGCTGGACGCGCGCAGGGCCGCCAGGGAACTCGCCGGAGCGCTCCGCCTGCTGGGCGCGGAGCGGACGCCTCCGGTGCTCACCTGCAGCGGGATGACCGGTAACGGCCTGGAGGAGGTCTGGCACCAGGTCGTCAGGCACCGTGACGCGCTGGAGGCCTCGGGGGAGCTGGCCGAGCGCCGCCGCCGCCAGCAGGTCCGCTGGACCTGGGCCATGGTCACCGACCGGCTGCTCGCCCGGCTCCGCGAGCACCCCGAGGTCGCGGCGATCATCACCGAGCTGGAACGCGAGGTCGCCGAGGGTGAGGTCACTCCCTCGCTGGCCGCCGACCGCATCCTCGCGGCCTTCGGCAGGGGCAACTGACGGCTCCGGGCACGGGCCTCTGGTAACCCTGGGTGACCTCGGGTGACAGCGTTGACGAGAGGCCGATCCACCATTTACGCAACCGTGTTAAGCGCAGGTTAACGAGGCCTGTGTCCGGAACCGGTAAGGTTTATGTCGAATACGAGCTTGATCACTTCTGGTAGGTCATGTGATACTTCATGTGAAGATTTACTAATGCTGTGATGTGATGCGCTTTAGTGTGTAAATCAGGTAATGGGACAGGTGAGGAGACCCGGAGCGCCCTAGAGGGATTGTCGGTCGGCCGATCCTGATCTGTTGGTTGACCAGTAGTTATCCGCGCACCGGGCGGGAACGGGACATGTGGGACGTCCCCGTTTCCGAACACCGCCGCGCTCACCCGCGCGGGCGGTTGTCTCATGCTGCGCGAATTCACATCACGTGAGGTGGGAGACGTTTGCCTATGTCCATCGACGTGCATCCCGGTCGCCGAGCGAGGTCCATCCCGATACACCGAGCTCTGCCGAAGCTGGTCCGCGAACCGGCGGGCGCGCTCGCCGAGTTCGCCCGGGAGGCCGGCGGGGAGGTCGTCCGGCTGGAGTTGGGGCCGTTCCGCCCCTACCTGGTCACCCATCCCGACCACGTCCAGCAGGTGATGCGCGTCGGATGGACGAACTACCAGCGCCTGGGGATGTTCTGGCGCCCGCTGGAGCGGCTCTTCGGGCACAGCATCATGAGCGACGGCGAGCACTGGCAGAACAGCCGGAAGGTCCTGCAGCCGCTGTTCACCACGCGGTACGTCGCCACGATCGCCGAGGAGGTGTCCAGGCGCGTCGCCGGGCGCGTCCAGGAGTGGGACGGGTATGTCCAGTCGGGGCGCAACTTCGACGCGGCCACGGAGATGTCCAGGATCCTCAGCTACATCGTCAACCGGGTGCTGTTCGGGGACAAGCTGAACCGGGAGGACGGGGAGCGCATCATCCCCGCCTTCGAACAGGCATCCCACTCGCTCGTCTACCGGATTCTCATGCCGTTCATGCCGTATTTCATGCGGATACCCGGTGACCGGGCCTTCCTGAAGGCCGTCAGGGCGATCGACGACGTGGTCTTCCCCGTGGCGAGAAAGGCGATGACCGACCCCGACGACAACGTCGACGTCATCTCCGTGCTCTGCCGGTCCGTCGACGAGAACGGCGGCAGGCTCACCGAGAAACAGATCCGCGACGCCCTGGTCAGCGTGTACGCCGCGTCGTCGGAGACCACCGCGATGGTCCTCACCTGGCTGTGGCTGCTGCTGGACGAGCACCCGGACGTCGAGGCCAGGCTCCAGGCGGAGATCGACGCGGTGGTGGGCGCGGGGCCGGCCCGTCCGGAGCACATCCCCCACCTCACCTACACCCGCATGGTCCTTCAGGAGACCCTGCGCCTGTACCCGGCGGGCTGGCTGCTCCCCCGCATGGTCATGGAGGACGCGGAGATCGGCGGCGTGCGGATCAAGGCCGGCTCGACGGTGCTGGTAACCCCGTACGCCACCCAGCGGCTTGCGGAGTTCTGGGAGCGTCCGGACGAGTTCGACCCCGAGCGGTTCGCGCCCGGCAGGGCCGAGAGCGAGGAGCGCAGGCACAGGTACGCCTACTTCCCCTTCGGCGGCGGGCCGCACAGGTGCCTGGGCGAACCCCTGTTCTACGTCGAGGCGCCGCTCGTGGTCGCGGGCATCCTCAGCCGGTTCCGGATGTCGGTGCGCACGCCGGGGCCGTTCGTCACGGGGTGGGCCGCCTCGCTGCGCCCCAAGGGCAAGGTCGAGCTGGGCATATCCTCCGCCCGGCACGATCAGGGCGGAGTCTTGCGATGACGGCGCGACTCGACCCCGGCGTCCGGCCGGAGGCCATGGAGGCGATGGCCGCCGGGACGATCTGCGCCCGCGCCGGCCGCTCCCAGCGGGAGATGCGCGAGTGGGCGGAGACCTATCCCGGCCTGTTCTCCGCGAAGCCCTTCGACGCGGCCCTGTACAGCACCCTCTCGCTCGCCATGGCGTTCGGCGGGCCCTGGTTCACCGCCGAGCGGTTGCGGATGGCGAACAAGACCTCCCTGTGGGCGTTCGGCCTGGACTGGCTCGTCGACTACGTCGCCACCTCGCCGGCCGAGGTGGCGGACATCGCCCGGCGGTGCCTGGACGTGGCCGCCGGGGGGCCGCCGGTCCCCGGCGACGACCTCACCCGCATGCTCGCCGGCATCCGCGACGAGCTCGCCTCCTCGCCGGCCTTCCCCGAGCTCGGACCGATCTGGCGCGACGAGCTGGAACGCATGCTGGACGGGATGCTCGCGGAGTGGCGCTGGAAGAGCGACAAGGTCACGCCGACCTTCGAGGAGTATCTCGGCAACGCCGACAACCTCGGCTTCTCCTTCGTGTTCGCCGCCCACTGGATCCACGTCACGGGCCAGGGCGCGGTCGCGGACGTCGGTCCGCTGCGCGAGGCGGGCCGGGCCGTGCAACGGGTCATCCGCCTCCTCAACGACCTGGGCACCTACGAGCGGGACGTCGCCTGGGGAGACCTCAACGTCCTGCTGCTCGACATCGGCCGCGCCGAGGTGGAGCGGCGGATCGCCGAGCTGGCGGCACGGAGCAGGGAGCTGGTCGCCCCGCTCCGGGAGGCCCATCCGGAGCTGGCGGGCTACATGGAACGGCAGATGGACTTCTGCGCCGGCTTCTACCAGGTTGGCGACTACTGGGGGGCGTTGTGAGCGTCGACGGCCTGTCCGCTCCCGCGGTGCTCGGCGCCTCGCCGGCGATCGGCCAGGGAACCCTCGACGGGTACGACGCGGGGAGCGGCACGAAGAGCGGCATCGGGGCAGGCGACGGGATCGACACGGTCGCCGAGGCGCGCGAGCTGGTCGCCGGGCTGCTGGCCCAGCCCTGGGGGCAGGTGTCCGCCTCCCCGTACGAGACGGGCCGGCTGGTGAGCCTGGCCCCGTGGCTGGCCGGGCACACCGAGCGGATCGGGTTCCTGCTCGCCACCCAGCGGCCGGACGGCGGCTGGCACTCATCCGGCGACCACGCTCTGGTCCCCACCCTGAGCGCGGTCGAGGCGCTGCTGGCCGAGATCGGGCGCGGCACCTCTGCTGCCCCCGACCTGCTCGCCAAGGCGGCCGATCGCGGGCTGGAGGCCGTGCGGAATCGCTCCCGCTCCGCCGCGCCCCTGCCGGACACGCCCGCGATCGAGCTCATCGTGTCGTCCCTGCTCTCCCTGATCGACGGCCACCTTGACGGGGAGGGGCCGAAACCACCCCCGGGCCTGGACGGTGCCAAGCTGGCCGGGGTCAGGGCGTGGCTGGCGTCGGGCGCGGAGATACCGCAGAAGCTGGTCCACGCCCTTGAGATCGCGGGGGCGGAGGCGACGGCGGCCTCCGGGATCCTCCCCACGCCGATGCCCGGCGGGATGGCGGCCGTCGGCGCCTCGCCCGCGGCCGGCGCCGCCTGGCTGGCCGCGTCGCCCGGGTCCAGACCGGACCAGGAGGCGGCGGTACGGCGCTACCTGGAGGCGGTG
Organism: Streptosporangium sp. NPDC005286; assembly: GCF_040607515.1. Taxonomy (NCBI): domain Bacteria; kingdom Bacillati; phylum Actinomycetota; class Actinomycetes; order Streptosporangiales; family Streptosporangiaceae; genus Streptosporangium; species Streptosporangium sp. NPDC005286. Next base: position 115,410 of record NZ_JBEXGU010000003.1, read on the forward strand.
GTGGCCTCCACCGGCGGGCCGGTGCCCTGCGCCCTGCCCATCAGTGTGTTCGAGCGCGGCTGGACGCTCAGCTGGCTGCGGCGCGCGGGAATCCCGGTGGACGTGTCACCGGAGCTGGCCGCGAGCCTGCGGGACGGGCTCGGCCCCGAGGGGACCGCCACGGGGCCCGGCCTTCCCGAGGACGCCGACACCACCTCCGTCGCCCTGTACGCGCTGGCGTTGATCGGCGAGCCGCGCGAGCCCGAGGGGCTGTGGCCGTTCGAGACGGAGACCCACTTCTGCACCTGGCGCGAGGAGGAGGGGATGTCCCCGACGACCAACGCGCACGTGCTCGACGCCTTCGGCGAGTACCTGCGCCGGTGCGGGGGAGAGCCCCGCCACGAGGCCGTCGTGACCAAGCTGGCGGCGTGGCTGCGCGACCGCCAGGAGGCGGACGGCAGCTGGACGGACCGCTGGCACGTCTCGCCGTACTACGCCACCGCCTGCTGCGCCATCGCGCTGCGCGAGTTCGGCGGCGAGGAGTCGGCGGGCGCGGTGGGCGGGGCTGTGGAGTGGGTGTTCGGCACCCAGCGCGCGGACGGGTCGTGGGGCCGCTGGGAGGGCACCGCGGAGGAGACCGCCTACGCGCTGCAGACCCTGCTGCTGGCCGGCGCGGCGCGGGGGGAGGAGCGGTGGCGGGAGGCCGTGGAGCGCGGATACCGCCGCCTGGCGGCCACCTGGGACGGCGAGGCGCCGTCGCTCTGGGTCGACAAGGACCTGTACCTGCCGGTGGCGATCATCAGGGCGGCCGTTCTGGGCGCGCTTCATCTGGCACGGCGCGCACTCTCACTTCCTGAGGGCGACTCGTATTGAGAATTGACTGTGAATTCAAAACAGGACAGAAGGGCTCATCTGTTCTGTCCCGCCTTGAGTGTGTTTAGTGACATTGCTAGGGTTCGGCGGGTGTGATGCGGGGTGTCCCGCTGATCCGTGCGATGTGGCGACCGTTTGAACTACATGTGTCGACTGCCGCAAAAATGTGCCGTCTATTTTCTTTCTGCTTCCCGGGATGGATACCATGCGCTTGCGTAACGCGAGCTTGCGGACCAAGGTCACGGCACTTCTGGTGTCGCTCACCGCGCTCTGGGCGTTCACGGCATGGGTGACGGTCCGTGACGGTGTGAACATGCTGGGCGTGGCGACCCTCAACACCGACGTGGCGGAGCCGAGCGAGCGGCTCATCGTCGAGGTGCAGGCCGAACGACGGCTTACCGCGATCACGCTGGGCACGGGCGGCACGGAACGCCGGCGGCGCGAGGCGCTGGCCGCCCAGCGCGGGCGCACCGACGCCGCGGGCGCGAACTTCCGGGAGCTCACCGCTGGCAGCAGCGTGCAGCTGCTGGGAAGCTCGGCCCTGGGGAATCGTATCGCCGAGACACGCCGGCTGCTGGACGAGCTGGCCACCACGCGCAGGGCGATCGACACGGGCCGGGGCAGCCGGACCTGGGCGGCCGCGGAGTTCACCGGTATCGTCGACTCCATCTACCGCGTCTACGACTCGCTGGCCACGCTGGACGACGAGGAACTCGCCAAGGACACCCGCACGCTCATCGAGATGAACCGGGCCCGGGACATGCTGTCCCAGGGAGACGCCCTGGTGATGGGCGCCCTGACGGCAGGCAGGTTCGCCGACGGCGAGCAGGTCAGATTCACGCAGATCGTCGGCACGCGGCGCTTCCTCCTCACCGAGGCGGTGGCCGAACTGCCCGCGGCCGACCAGGAAGCCTACCGGCGGCTGGCCACCAGCGAGCAGTTCACCCGGCTGAGAGCCATGGAGGAGCAGCTGATCGGGGACGCGAACGTGGTGTCGGCCGGAGTGGTCGACGTCGCGCGATGGAGCTCCGACGCCCAGCCCGCACAGGCCAAGCTGACGGAGGCGGTGCTCACGGCCGGCAGCGGCGTGGTCGAGCGGTCGGGCCCGGTCGCCGTCGGCGTCGTCGTGCGGCTCGCGCTGGCCGGCGGCCTGGGTCTGGTGGCCGTCATCGCCTCGGTCGTCCTGGCCATCACCACGGCTCGCGCCCTGGTCCAGCAGCTGGAGAAGCTGCGGGCCGCCGCCTGGGAGCTCGCCAACGAGCGATTGCCCTCCGTGGTCGAGCGGATCGGCCACGGGGAGACCGTGGACGTCGAGGCGGAGGCGCCGCCGCTCAAGTTCGGCGACGACCAGATCGGGCAGGTCGGCCAGGCGTTCAACGCCGTGCAACAGACCGCCATCAAGGTCGCGGCGGAGCAGGCCCAGCTGCGCCGCGACATCGCCGACATCCTGCGCAACCTCGCCCGCCGCACCCAGTCGCTCGTGCACCGCCAGCTGAGCGTGCTCGACGTCATGGAGCGGCGCGAGAACGACCCGCAGGAGCTGCGCGACCTGTTCCGGCTCGACCACCTGGCGACCCGGATGCGACGCTACGCGGAGAACCTCCTCGTGCTCGCCGGTGCGGCGCCCGGCCGGGCCTGGCGCGACGCGGTCCCGATGATCGACGTGGTCCGCGGCTCGCTCGCCGAGATCGAGGACTACACCCGGGTCGACGTGATGCCCCTGGGCGAGGTGGCGCTGGACGGCCGGGCCGTGAGCGACGTGATCCACCTGATCGCCGAGCTCGTCGAGAACGCCGCCTCCTTCTCCCCGCCCTACACCACGGTCCAGGTCGGCGGGCACCTCGTGGCCCACGGCTACGCGCTGGAGATCGAGGACCGGGGGCTGGGCATGAGCGCCGCGGACATCGCGGGGGCCAACGAGCGGATCGCCAACCCCCCGGAGCTCAAGCTCTCCGGCAACGCCAGGCTGGGCCTGTACGTCGTCAGCCGCCTGGCCGAACGGCACAACGTCCGGGTGACCTTCAAGGCGTCCCCGTACGGCGGCACGACCGTCGTCGTCCTCATCCCGCAGGACCTGATCAACGAGGAGGAGTCGGCCCCCTCCGTCGGCGTCGGCATCCCGCAGGCACGCCCGGCGAGCACCGGCGAGATGAACGGCACCACATCCGCGGTCGCCGCGGTCCGCGACCGGGCAGGCGATCCCCTGGGTATCGCCGGTGGCCCCGTGCGGACCGGTGGTGCCGAGGGAGAGCCCGTCCCGGGGGCCTGGTCCGAGGCGTGGGAACCCGCGTCTCCTGGCCGCGTCGCCGACCCTGGCCTTCCCGCGGGTCTCGCCGATCCGGCGGCCCCCGGCCGCTTCGCCGATCCCGCGGCACTCAGGCAGCTGCCCGACTCCGGAGCACCTATGAGCCTGCCCGACTTCACGAACCCCGGGCCTCCCGCCGCACCGGGCGCGCCCGACGGCTCCGCCGCTCCCGGACGTTCGGGCGGCCCGGGGGCGGCACTGCCGCCCGTGCTGCCCCCGCCCGACAGCAGCCACACACCGGGCGGCCTCCCGAGGCGTGTTCCCCAGACGCATCTCGCCGCCCCGCTGCAGGACGACGAGGTGGCGGCGCCGGTGCCCCCGGACGACGACGGCGCCGACGAGCGCTCCCCGGAGATGATCCGCGCGGCCATGACGTCCTTCCAAACGGGCACGCGCCGCGGCCGCGACGACGCGGCCCAGCTGACCCGGCGGGCAGGCGATCCCGTGGACGAGGGTGGGCCCGTCGGGTGACCCCAATATGTGAGCGCGTGCCGGGTCGGTGCCGATGAGGCGCCGAGGGCCGGCGACGGAACATCGGCAGGCAGAAGGAGAGGACAACGAGTGGTGCAGGGAACAGGATCTTTCACGGACCTGGCCTGGTTGCTGGACGACCTGGTCTCGCGGGTGGAGGAAGCTCAGCACGGAATCGTGTTCTCCACGGACGGCCTGCTGCTCGCCGCGTCGGCGGGATTCCCCCCTGCGGACGCCGAACATCTGGCCGCCGTCGGATCGGCGATCCAGAGTCTGGGCCGGGGGGTCAGTGACCGGGTCGGTGGCGGGCCGATGCGCCAGACCATCATCGAGATGCGGACGGCGTACCTGATCGTGACGGCCGCCGGGCAGGGAGCGTGCCTGGCGGTGCTCTGCGGAGCCGAGGCCGACGTCGGCCTGGTCGCCTACGAGATGGCCATGCTCGTCACCCGCGTCGGCCAGTACCTCACCTCGCCCACCCGGACTGCCGACTCCTCCTTCAGAGGCGACGGCACGCGATGAGCATCTTCGACGAGCAGCCCGAGGCCCAGTGGGTCGGCGACGAGGCGGGGCCGATCGTCAGGCCGTACGTCCTGACGCGGGGCAGGACCGAACCGACTCGCGGTAGGTTCGACCTCATCACCCTGGTGGTGACCATCCGGCAGGTCTCGTCGAGGGAGCCGGGCCTGGACCCGGAGTGCCTGGCCATCGTCCGGCTCTGCCGGCTGCCCCAGTCGGTCGCGGAGATCGCCGCCCACACGAATCTTCCGGCAGGCACGGTCCGTGTCCTGCTCAGTGACCTGCTTGATCAGGGATTCATCGCCATGCAAGAACCGCATTCGGAGACGGACATGCACGACGAGATGCTGTACAGGGCGGTGCTCGATGGACTCCGTGCGCTCTAACCGCGACGCCGGACGCGTGAAGCTGCCCAAGGCGATCAAGATCCTGGTCGCCGGAGGGTTCGGTGCGGGCAAGACCACGCTGGTCGGCGCGGTCTCCGAGATCGAGCCGCTGCGCACCGAGGAGACCCTGAGCGACCGGGGTATCGGTGTCGACGACCTGTCGGGCGTGGAGACCAAGCAGACCACCACTGTCGCGATGGACTTCGGCCGCATCACCATCGGCGACGACTACCGCCTCTACCTGTTCGGCACACCTGGGCAGGAGCGCTTCTGGTTTCTCTGGGACGAGCTGGCGCTGGGCGCGCTGGGCGCGGTGGTCCTCGCCGACACCCGCAGGCTGGCCGACTGCTTCCCCTCGCTCGACTACTTCGAGCGGCGCGAGACGCCCTTCATCGTCGCGGTCAACTGCTTCGACGGGGCTCGCCGCTACGAGCTCGACGAGGTCAGGCTCGGGCTGACCCTCCACGAGGACATCCCGATCGTGCTGTGCGACGCCAGGCAGCGGGAGTCGGGCAAGGAGGTGCTCATCGCCCTCGTGGAGCACGCGATGCGGATGCGGCTGGGCATGCCGTCCTCTCCGGGGAGCGTCGAACCCTCCGCGGAGCGGACCGGGACCCGCTGACGCCCGTCCCCCTTCCGGGGCGGACGGGAGCCGGCGAGACCGTCCTCCCCGTGGAGCGGGTGGTCCCGCACGGTGGGAACGCCCACCTCCGGGGCGGATCGTCACCGTCTCGGGAGCGTTTTTGTCCCTCCGGCAGGGATGAATCCCTCCCCCTCGGACGCGTGTACGCGATGCCCCGTGCCCGGCGTGTCACGATAGCGGCGATCATCGGGAGTCCTACTGCGCGGAGAGCCCTATGTGTGACGATCCGAACATGCCTCTCACCGTGGCGCGGGCGCTCGGAGAGTACCAGGCACTGCTGGCCGAGCACGGGGTCACCTGGGGTGAGGATCCCATCTTCTACGTCAAGTCGATGGCCACCGACGCCTACCTGATGGGCACGACGACCTTCTGGGAGGTCTGCTACGGCATGCTCGGCGCCCGCTACCCGGGAATGCCGTTCAAGGAGCTCGGGGACCGCCTCGACGAGCTGGACATGGACGAGGTGGTCCGCGGTGTCCTGGCGGGCAGGGTGCTCGACAACCTCGCCGCGCTCCGCCTCACCGGGGAGGGCGCCGTGGTCGAGGCGCGGGCGCGGGCCGTGCTGGACGGCAGCCCCCTGCGCACGACGCTGCTGGTCGACTCCGCCAGGCCGGAGCCGGTCACCGTGCTGGTGGACGGGCGGGCACACGTGGTCGGCCCCGGCGGTGCCCGGCTCATCAAGATCACGAATCGGAGCGAGGTGGTCGCCGACGGCCTACCGGTCGACCTGTCGTCACTGGCACGCCGGGCCCCCGCGGCCCGCCTGCGGGTGCGCGCCGGCCTGGCGTGCAAGTGGAGCGTGTACGGCGAGCACAGGCAGGGCTGGTATCCCGAGGGTGCCCCCGACAGGTACGACTACCACGTGATGCCCTACTTCCACGGCGACGACCTGGTCCTGGAGGTCCCGGCCGAGACGCTGACGGTCCGGGTCTCCAGGGGCATGGAGTACGGCTCCGCCGAGGTCACGCTCACCCCGGCCGCGGGGGAGGAGACCCTCGTCGAGCTGACCCCAGAGCGGCTCTACGACGCGGCGGCCCTCGGCTGGTACGGCGGGGACATGCACGTCCACCTCAACTGGGCGGGCGACATGGTCGGCACGCCCGAGCTCGCGGGGGCCATGCAGCACGGCGAGGACCTGCACGTCCTCAACCTGGTTGCGGGGAACGTCTCCTCCGAGCGGGTCTACGACTCCGAGGCGCTGGAGCACTGGGCGGGACGTGACCTGCCCTGGTCCGACGCCTCGCACGTGGCCAGGATCGGTGTGGAGTACCGCAACGACCTGCTCGGCCACCTCTACGCCTTCGGCGTCTCGGCTCCGCCCGCACGGTTCCACACGGGTTTCCTCGGCACCGCCGACTGGCCGCCCAACAGCGTCGCCTGCGAGGAACTCCGCGGCCTCGGCGCCGTGACCGGCTACAGCCACCCCTTCCACACGCCGTTCGCCGACGCCGACGCACCGGACAAGGCACTGCTGTGGGGACGCAACTGCTCCTCCAGGGAGATCGTCGCCGACGCGGCTCTCGGCCTCGTCGACACCCTCGACGTGCTCAGCCAGACCTCGATCACCGCGACCGCCGCCGTCTACCAGCGCCTGATCGGGGCGGGCAACCGCATCGCGGTCACCGCGGGGACCGATGCGATGGTCTCCTTCGCCCGGCGGGGAAACCAGTCCAACCCGCCCGGCTGGGCGCGGGTCTACGCCCGGGTGGACGGAGCGCTGAGCGCCGCGTCGTTCGCCGAGGCGGTCAGGAGGGGCCGTACCTTCGGCACCACCGGCCCCTGGCTGGAGCTGTCGGCCGGAGGTCACGGCCCCGGTGCCACCCTGGACCTGTCGCCGGGCGAGCGGATCACGATCACCGCCCGGTCGGTGGGTCCCGAGGTGCAGCGGCTGGAGATCCGCACAGCCGACGGCGTGCTGGCCGAGGGGCCGCCCGGCGAGCTGACCGCGGAACTGGTCGTCGGCGACCCCACCTACGTGGTCGCCCTCGCCACTGGTGGCCCGCACGAGCGGTCCTTCACCGGCGAGGTGTACGCCCACACCAGCCCGGTCTACCTCGACGTGGACGGCCGTCACGTGGCCAGGGCCGAGGACGTCGGCTGGTGCCTGGAGTGGCTGGACACCCTGGAGGCGCTCCTTCGCGAGGAGGGCGTCTTCGAGACGGCCGGGCAGCTCACCGACCATCTTGACCTGATCGGCCGGGCCAGAGAGGTCTACCGGGAACGCCTGACCTGACGGCGCGCGACCGGAGCCGCTCTTCGGGAGTGCCCACGGGGTGGGACATGCGAGGCTTGTCAGTATGAATCGCCTGGCTGAGGTTGACCTGTCACGGAAGCTCACCAAGAACGAGGCCTCCAAGCGTCTCGACGCCGCTCTCGAACGCCTGCTCCACCTGCGGCTCACGCTCGGCGGTCAGGTCGGCGAGCAGCGCATCGGTCCGCCGCTGTGCGTGGCCTTCGAGGGGTGGGACGCCTCGGGCAAGGGAGGTGCCATCAAGCGGCTGGTGCGCCCGCTGGACCCGCGCCACGTTCGCGTCGCGCAGTTCGCCGCGCCGACCTACGACGAGAAGCGCCACCACTTCCTGTGGCGGTTCTGGCCGGTCCTGCCCGGCTGGGGCGGGATGACCGTGCTCGACCGCTCCTGGTACGGCAGGGTGCTGGTGGAGCGGGTCGAGGGCTTCGCCGGCGAGGAGCAGTGGTCCCGGGCGTACGGGGAGATCGTGGAGTTCGAGCGGACCCTCACGGCCGAGGGCATGATCTTGGTCAAGTTCTGGATGCACGTCTCCGAGGACGAGCAGCTACGGCGCTTCCAGGACCGGGCCGGTGACCCGCTGCGGGCCTGGAAGCTCACGGACGAGGACTGGCGCAACCGCGAGAAGCGTCCGCTGTACGAGGCCGCGGTGGAGGACATGCTCGCACGTACCGACCATCCGAAGGCGCCGTGGCACGTGGTCCCCGGTGATGACAAACGCCTGGCCCGCGTCACGGTGGTGGAGACCGTCTGCGCCGCGATCGAGGCCGAACTCGCCGCCCGGGGCTACGAGCCGGCGATTCCCGCCGCGCCGGAAGCCGGGGCGGAGGATGTGGCGGACGACTAGCGGGACCGTGTCGTTAAAGCCGTTCTGACAAGAAGCATGGAAGCGGTGGGGACGTGCCAGGCGCCGCCTGTCGGGGGAGACGGCAGAATCAAATGACTGTCCGTTCGTCTGTCATCGTTCTTCGTCGTCGCGGGAGGGTCTGACGCATGCGGTTGAGCTCACGGCTGAGCAGGCTGGACCGGAGGGTGTTCGCCATGGTGGCGAGCGCGAGGCTGCCCGGTCTTGAACGTGTCGTGCCCGCGCTGTCACGCGCGGCGGACAACTCCCTGCTGTGGGCCGGGGTGGCCGGAGCGTTCGCGGTCAGCGGGCGCCGGCCGTTGCGCCGCGCCGCGACCAGAGGGCTGCTCGCGGTCAGCCTGGCCAGCCCGCTGGTCAACCTGGTCGGCAAGCAGGCCTTCCGCCGGAGCCGGCCGTCGGCAGAAGGGCTCCCGCTCGCCCGGCTGATCAAGATGCCCACCTCGGCGTCGTTCCCCTCGGGCCACTCCGCCTCGGCGGCCGCCTTCGCCGCGGCCGTGGCGATGGAGGCGCCTCGCGCGGTCGCGGTCCCCGTCGCGCTTCTCGCGGCCGCCGTCTGCTTCTCCCGCGTCTACACCGGCGTGCACTATCCGGGCGACGTGCTCGCGGGGGCCGGGATCGGCGTGGCGGCGGGACTGGTCACCCGCCGCATCTGGCCCGACGCCGGAGAGGCGGGGCACGCCCGCGCCGCCCTCACGGCGCCCTCCGCGCTGCTCGACCCGGAGGGCGAGGGGGCGGTCGCCGTGGTCGACGGCGCGGCCGACGCCACCGCAGGAACGGCGGAGACGCTACGCGCGGCCCTTCCCCGGGCCGAGGTCGTCGAGGTGGCGCCAGGTGCCGACCTCGGGGCCGCCGTGCGGGACGCCGCTTCGCGGGCCAAGGTGCTCGCGGTGGCCGGAGGGGACGCCGTGGTCAACCTCGCGGCACAGGAGACGGCGGGTGCGGCGACCCCGCTGCTGGTCGTCCCCACGGGCGTCCGCGGCCGATTCGCCCGCGCGCTCGGAGTCGAGACCGTGCAGGAGGCGGCTGAGGCGTACCGCAACGGTGACCTCGTGGCCGTCGACGTCGGTGAGGTCGCGGGCCGGACGTTCGTCAACTCCGTCAGTGTGGGCCTCTACCAGGCACTGGCGGAGAGCAGGGAACGGCGGCAGAGCCGGATCGGCACGTGGCCCGCGCTGTTCTGGGCCATGGCCGAGGTCCTCGGCCCCGGGGGCGCGCGGCCGGTGGATCTCATCGTGGACGGTGTGCCCAGGCGTGTCTGGGCGGTGTTCGTGGGCAACTGTCGTTACGAGGCACGCGGTGGTGCTCCCGCCAGGCGGCAACGCCTGGAAGACGGTCTGCTGGACATCCGCGTGCTCGCCGCCGCCGACCGGCTGCCCCGGGTGCGGGTGTTTCTCAGCCTGCTGGCCGCAAGGGTGAAGCTCTCACGCCACTACCAGCAGTGGCAGGCCGACACGCTGCGCCTCTCGGCTCCCTCGGGCCGGCTGCCGCTGGCGCGTGACGGTGAGACGTTCACGGTCACGGGCGAGGCGGAGTTCACCAAACGCCCGCGCTCGCTCCTCGTGATCCGGCCGTCCGGCTGAGATCCGGGTGACGTCTCGACAGTGATCGGGATCCGCACCGGTCGCCGAGGGCGACCGGTGCGGAACATCCCGATCTGTTGACGTGGGCTCACTGCCGGAGCCGTCCCGATCGTTGGGCGGGCGCCGGTGTTCCTAGCGCCTCATCGCTTGGCACGTGCGGCCTCGGATGCATCTGGCGATGGTCTCCGAGGCTGTCGGTGGATCAGCCGCCTCCACCGCCACCGCCACCGCCACCGCCGCCACCGCCACCGCCGCCGCCTCCGCCGCCGCTACGGGGACCGCCGCCTCCGCCGCCGCCGCCTCCGCCGCCACGGGGACCGCCGCCGCCTCCGCCGCCTCCGCCGCCGCCGCCGACGATGTTGGTGTTGGTGTTGGTGTTGGTGACATTGGCGCCGCCGCCACCGCCGCCACCGCCGCCACCGCCGCCACCACCACCGCCGCCGCCACCACCGCCACCACCGCCACCGCCACCGCCACGTCTGGCGCGGCACCTCGCGGGATTTCTGGCGAACCTGCAGGGCTGAGCGGAGCTGAGGGTGGTCGTGACGGCCTCCTGTGCCACGGTGCCCGCACTGGCGGGCTGGGCCGACATCGCTACGGGGGCGGCGAGGGTTGAGACGACCATCGCGCCGGCTGCGAGCATGTTCCTAAGGATGATCATGAGAGATCACTCCCTGCCGAATTGGTGGAACCCTGGGAGATACCCGGGCTGCCAAGACGCCTGACCGGTATCGAGGACGACACCCGACCTGGCGTCCGGATCTGACTCACGCTAGGTGCGAAGCGTGAGAACGGTCATCTCAGGGAGGCAAAGGTAGCGGTTCAGTCTGATTGCCCTAGGGTTCCCGACAAGAATTAATCAAAGGCGTTTAATCACTCTGAGCTACACCTCAAGTGGCGAGGGTAGTTGTTTCCAAAGCTCTCCTGATCCGATGGCATGGTTTTCCGGGAACTCCTCTTGGCGCGGGTGGCCTTCGGGGGTGAAAGACCCGGTTTAGGTAAGCACCCGGGCTTTTCGCCGTTTTCTTCCACGCACTCCGGCGAGAGTCGGGCCGAGGATGTTCACCCGTACTGGTCGGTATGAGGGGGCATGTCGGCCTCCGGTCCTCCGGGTGGTGTGGGGGTAGATCATGTTGTCCCGTCCGTGGTGGCGGACATGACCTCGCGCCGCCATATCGGCCGCCGGGAAACAGCCGAAACCGGTTCGGGGCTCCGGATGGCGGAGGGGGCGAGAAAAGGCTTGACAGGACCAGAGGTGTGCTGTCATATTCCCCTCCCGCAGGAGGGGGCGTTGGGGGTGCTGAGGCTTCGGACACCGCATCGCACGAACCGCCTTTTCGGCCCGGCGCGTATCCGACCTCGGCGGATCCTTTATTGTCCCGATGACGATTTCCTGCGGAATCCCAGTGGCGTCAGAGAGCTCGCCCAGGCTCTGGAGGCCTATCGGGGCGCGCTCGTCGTGGTCAGCCACGACCTGCCGTTCCTGGGATCCGCCGGTATCACCCGGTGGTTGTCCGTGAATCGAGAGGGGGGTTGGTGGAGACCACCGACTTTCCGGCACTGTTTGACGGACAATGATCGATGCGGCAATAGTTTGGTAAGTGACTACCCCCCGTATCCTCGCCTGTGCCGTGGCAACCCTGGTGGCCCTGACCGCCTGCACCGCGTCCTCTGACGAGAAAGTGGTCGGCCCGGCCACCGCGGGCGGTGTGGCCGGAGTGGGCCAGGGGTCCGGCGGCCGGGCCTCTTCGCCGTCCACCGGGTCACCCGCCACCTCACCCGCCGTCGTGACGCTGACGCCCGAGGAGTACCGGACCGAGTTGGAGAAGGCGCGCGGCCCGGTGCGTGCCGCGGTGAAGAAGCTGGCCGCGACCGGCGGGCTGAAGACCCTCGACAAGCGGCTGAAGCAGACCTCCACCGCGGTGGACGGCGCGGTGACCCGATTGGCCGAGCTGGCCCCCCCCGCGGAGGTGAAGGTCCAGCACGACGACTACGTCGAGGCCCTGCGCGCCTTGTCGGTCGCCTTCGGAGGCGTCCGCCAGGACGCCGAGGCACAGCGGCTCTGCACCGGCCCCGCCGTGCTGACCGGCATGGACAGAGCGGGGGAGCTGTCCAATGTGGAGAAGGCGGCCGACGCGCTGAGCGGGTATCCGGCGAGCGTCATCTCGGTCAAGGCGCCCAAACAGCGCACCCGCCGGCTGTCCAACGGCAGGTTCATCGCCTCCGAGGGCCGTCCGAGTCGCGCCTACCTCGAACTGCGCAACCGCAACAGCAAGGACGCCGTCGTGGTCCTGGTGCGCGGTAAGCGGAAGGCGATCACCGTGTACGTCCGCAGGAAGTCGAACTTCAAAATCCAGGGGGTACGGGACGGCAACTACAAGATCTACTACACCTTCGGCGACGACTGGGATGCCAAGGCCCGTAGTTTCACCAGGTTGTGCCGGTTCGAGAAGTTCGGCAAGTCCGTGCGCTTCCGCACTGTCCGCACCGGGACCCAGACCCGCTGGACGACCCGCTGGACCAATTGGAAGATCACCCTGCACACCGTCAGGGGCAATGTGAGGCCCAAGCAGGTCAAGCCGGGTGACTTCCCCACCTGACACCCTCCTCCGCCTGTGCGCATCCTCCGGAGGCTCGCCACGGACGCGAAGACCGCGATCTCGTGGTGAGATCGCGGTCCCTGTGTTCCCCCGGCTCCGATCAGGTCGAGAAGAGCATCCCCACCCAGCTGCGCTGGCGGTGGTGACCGTAGTGACCGTGGTGCGGTGCACCCCAGGCGGGAGCGCCGTAGCCGGGAGCGCCGTGCGCGGGCGGCGGCGGAGGGGGCGGCGGAGCAGCGTGGGACTGCTGTGACCACTGGCTCTCCATGCGGGTCAGCGTCTCAAGCTCGCCGTAGTCCAGGAAGATTCCGCGACAGCTCTCACACTGGTCGATGTGGACGCCGTTGCGCTCGTAGGTGCGCATGGCGCCCCGACACTTGGGGCACTGCATCTGGCTGGTCTCCTTTTTCGGGCGTGATTACCAAGTAACCACAACCTACTGCGTGGGCACAGCATGGCAGGCGCTTCTGTGTCGGACAATCCTCAGGCACGCCTCGACGAGGATCTCCTCGACCTCGTCCAGCGGGCGCCCCGCCCGCCCGGCGGTGGCCACCGCCGCCGCCGCGAGCTGTACGGTCATCGCCTGCGCGGGGATCTCCAGCCGTTCCCACGGGTCACCGTTCGGAGGGACGGCGCCCCCGCCCGCGGCGCGGTAGGCATCCAGGAAGCGGTGCCACACCTGCGGTTCCAGCAGCCCGGCCGCGAACCAGGCGGCGGGCCTGGACAGGTCCCATGCCTGGTCGCCGACGCCCAGGTCGTCGATGTCGATGAGGATCCACTCGTCCGGCGCGCGGACCATCTGGCCCATGTGCCAGTCGCCGTGGGTCAGGCCGCCGGGGTCCGTGGAAGGGGAGGGCAGGCAGCCGAAGGCCCGGCGTACCGCCAGTTCGGCGGCGGAGCGGCCGCCCAGGCGGGCAACGGTCGCGGCCACCCGGCTCGGCCCTCCCGCGGCTCCCAGCGGGGGCAGGGTCCGCGCGGGTACGGCGTGCAGCCGTGCCAGCAGCCGGGCGGCGGCCTCCCAGGGCGCCGCGTCCGGATCCTCGGGGTCCACCGGAGTCCCGGCCGGCCAGACGGTGACCAGCCGATCCCCGGCGGTCATGACCTCCTCGGTCACCGGCTGGAGCATGATCTGGCGCAGCGCCGGATGGGCGGCGGCCCGCATCCGCTCCACCAGCGGTTCCCGTTCCGCCCCCGGTGCGTGCGCCTTGACCACGACGGAGCCGGCCCGCATGATGATCACGTCCGGCCTGGTCGGCAGCACGGTGCCGGCCACACCGCCGTACTCGACGCCGATCCGGCGTAATTTGTCGATCAGGTCTTCGCTGTCCACCGGGCAAGTGAACCACTCGATCCAGGATCTTGCCGAGCAGCCGCATAAGGTACGAGATATGAGGATCGGGTTTGCGGTGCCGGTGTCGGGATCATGGGCGACGCCGGGCAACATGACGCGGGTCGCACGCCGGGCCGAGGAACTCGGCTACCACGAGGTGTGGACCTTCCAGCGTCTGCTCTATCCGCAGGGGCACGACATGGGCCCGATCTACCGCAGCGTGCACGACCCGGTGGTCACGCTCGCCTACCTGGCGGGGTTGACGAGCCGGATCAGGCTCGGGGTCGCGGTGCTCAACATACCGTTCGTCTCGCCCGCGCTGCTGGCCAAGCAGCTGGCCAGCCTGCAGGCGGTCTCCGGCGGGCGGCTGGACGTGGGACTCGGGCTGGGCTGGCTGCCCGAGGAGTTCGCCGCCTCGGGGGCGTCGTTCGAGCGGCGCGGGCGGCGCGGGGAGGAGTTCGTCCCGCTGCTGCGGCGCCTGTGGACGGAGGAGGTCGTGGAGCACAGCGGCGAGTTCTACGAGCTGCCGGCCGCGTACCAGGATCCCAAACCGCCCACCGTGCCGCCGATCCTGCTGGGCGGGTCGGCGGAGGTGGCGCTGAGGCGCGTCGGGCGGCTGGCGGACGGCTGGATCAGTTCGAGCCGCGAGGACCTCGACGAGATCGACAAGAAGATCTCCGTCGCCAAGGAGGCGGCTCGTGACGTCGGGCGCGATCCCGAGGCGCTGCGCTTCGTCACCCGGGGCGTCACCCGCATCCGCCCCTCGGGGACGGCCGGACGAGAGCCGCTGACCGGCTCGTTCGAGGAGATCAGGCAGGACGTCGACAGGCTGGCGGCCAAGGGCGTCACCGACGTCTTCCACGACCTCAACTTCGATCCGGAGATCGGATCGCCCGACGCCGACCCCGAGGAGTCGATGCGCAGGGCGGAGGCGGCACTGGAGGCACTCGCGCCCTGATCAAGCGTTTGGTTCGATAGGGGCATGAGGGCACAGGAGATGGCGGACCGGCTGGAGATCGGCGAGTTGCTCGCCAGATACGCCTACGCGGTGGACACCGGAGACTGGGAACGGCTCGATCTGGTCTTCACCCCGGACGCGGTGATCGACTACACCTCGGCGGGCGGCATCAGGGGCAGCAGGGACGAGGCACGGCGATGGCTCGCCGAGGTGCTGCCGACCTGGCCGGGACGCCAGCACCTGATCGGGGCGATGACCATCAGGTTCGACGGGGACGAGGCGGCGGTCACCGCCTCGTTCACCGACACGCTCGCGCCGTCCAGGGACATGATCGCCGCCGACACCGCAGGGCTCATCCGCGGCGGCGGCTGGTACCACCACCGCCTGGTCCGCACCATGTACGGCTGGCGGAGCAGAGAACTGATCGAGGAACAGACCTGGCGGACCGTGTGTTAGGCCATGGCCCCTGGGTCTTTCGCCCACCGTTCCCCGCCACGGCAAGATCCGCGGACAGGGGCCGGAGCGGGAACGGGCAGGGGCGGTCCGGCACCGTGCGGTGGCCGGAGGCCCGTTTGGGCGGCCGTTCAACTGCGCGATGCTCCGATGTACGGGCCTGATGGCGCATTGTCGGCCTTACCCTGCCATCCTGGTTCTCGTATATATACGGCCGGAACAGGGGAGAACGGTGGACGAGCGCAAGCCGATCGAATGCTGGCTGTCGGACATGGACGGGGTCCTCGTCCATGAAGGACACCCGGTGCCCGGCGCAGACGAGTTCATCCGCCGGCTGCGCGAGTCCGGCAAGCGGTTCCTGGTCCTGACCAACAACTCCATATACACCCCGCGTGACCTCGCCGTACGACTGCGCGCGGCAGGCCTGGACATCCCGCCGGAGTCGATCTGGACCTCCGCGCTGGCCACCGCCAGGTTCCTGGACGGCCAGCGCCCCGGAGGCTCGGCGTACGTGGTCGGGGAGGCCGGCCTGACCACGGCCCTGCACGAGATCGGCTACGTGCTCACCGACATCGCCCCCGACTACGTGGTCCTGGGCGAGACCCGCACCTACAGCTTCACCCAGATCACCCGGGCGATCCGGCTGATCGAGGGCGGCGCCCGGTTCATCGCCACCAACCCCGACGCGGTCGGGCCTTCCAACGAGGGGTCGCTGCCCGCCTGCGGTGCGGTCGCCGCGATGATCACCAAGGCGACCGGGGTGGAGCCCTACTTCGTGGGCAAGCCCAACCCGATGATGATGCGCAGCGCGCTGCGGGCCATCGACGGCCACAGCGAGAGCACCGCGATGATCGGTGACCGGATGGACACCGACATCGTCTCCGGCATGGAGGCGGGGCTGCACACGATCCTGGTGCTGACCGGGGTCGTCAGCAGGGACCAGATCGACCGCTACCCGTTCCGCCCCTCCCTGGTGGTCGACTCGGTCGCCGACCTGATCGAGCTGATCGACTAGGGCCTGCCCGCCGGGCGGGGAGTACCGGAGGTGTCGAGTCCAGCAGGACACATTCCTGCCGTGATCTGTCAGGTATGGGTGCCATGCTGCCGTGCATGACACGTGTTTACCTGGAGATCGGTGCCAAGAAGGTCTTCGCCTGCTCGGTGGAGTGGCCGGGCTGGTGCCGGATCGGCAGATCCGAGGAGGAGGCGCTGGAGGCGCTGGTGACGTACGCGCCGCGCTACCGGGTCGTCGCGGAGCGGGCGGGGCTGCTCTTCGAGCCGGCGGACCCGGTGGTGGTGGAGCGGGCCAAGGGCGGCACCACCACGGACTTCGGGGCCATCGAGGCGATTCCCTCGCTCGACGCCGAACCGGTCGGTGAGGCGGAGGCCGCTCGGGCCGTCGCGTTGGTCGAGGCGGCCTGGAAGCTCTTCGGCGAGGCGGCCGCCGCCTCGCCGAAGGAACTGCGCAAGGGGCCGCGCGGTGGTGGCAGGGACCGCGACAAGATGGTCGCCCACGTCGTCGAGGCCGAGCGCGCGTACGCCCGCAAGGTCGGCGTCCGCCACAAGCCTCCACGCGAGCCCGCGGACCTGGCGGCGATGCGCGCGGATCTCGCCGAGGTGCTGTCCCGGCCCTCCGACGGCCGGCCACCGGTCCCCGGCGGCTGGCCCGTCCGCTACGCCGCCCGCCGCATCGCCTGGCACGTCCTCGACCACCTGTGGGAGATGGAGGACCGCCGGACCTAGCCCTCGGTGGCCTTCGCCGTTCCGGATGCCACCTGGGTGAACCGCCGGGTCCTCGTGAATCTTCGCGGGAAGTCCTCCACCACGGTCCGATCCCGTCCAGTCATCGCATCATTCTGATCATGGTGTGAAATAGCACGATGTGATGGGTGTTGTGGAAAAAGTCATGGTTCGGCCACGTGGCCGAACCCGCCTGCCGGAGGTGATCCCGGCGGTGGTGGCGATGGTGATCGGCCTCTGGGGCATCGCCACCCCCTCGTTCTGGCGGGACGAGTCGGTCAGCGTGCTGGCCGCCGCGATGCCCATCGGCGACCTGTGGAACCTGCTCGACAGTATCGACCGGGTGCACGCGCTCTACTACCTCATGCTCCGGCCGGTCGCCGCGATCTCGACCGGGGAGCCGGCCATGCGCCTGCCCTCGGTCCTCGCCACGGCCGCCGCCGCGTACGGCATCGCGGTTCTGGGCGGCAGGCTCGCCACTCCGCGGGCGGGCCTGCTGGCCGGACTGTGCTACGCCGCGCTGCCGATGGTGAGCCGGTACGCCCAGGAGACCCGGAGCTACGCCATCGTGACGGCGGTGGCCGTGCTGGCGACCTGGGTGCTCATCGAGGCGACGCGACGATCGAGCCGCCGGTGGTACCTGGGCTACGCGGCCTGCCTGGTGCTGCTCGGCTGGCTGCACGTCTACGCCCTGCTCCTGGTCGTCGCGCACGCGGTGACGGTGGCAGTGTGGCACCGCCGCGATGACGTCTCGTCCACCGAGGCGTCCCGCCGAGGCATCGCGCCGGTGGTGTCGCCTCGTCGTGATTCCTCGTCGGCGACCGCGCCCCGCCCAGGGATCGCGCGGTTCGCCGGGGCGCTGACGGTGGCCGGGGCCGGGATCGCCCCGCTCGCGCTTCTCGCGGCCGGTCAGCGCGAGGCCCAGCTGTCGTGGTTGCAATCGCCGGAGTTCGTCGACGTCGCCAGGTTCGGGAAGGAGATCACGGGCAGCGCGTGGCCGGTGCTGCCCCTGGCCGCCCTCGTGATCTTCGGGGCGATCTCCGGCGGGCGGCTGACCGGGGTCGCGCTGCCCTGGGCGCTGCTGCCGTTGCTGTCCATGGCGATCTCGCAGATCCATCCGGTCTACAGTCCGAGATACCTGCTCTTCGCCGTTCCCGCCATGGCGCTGCTCGCGGGGGCGGGCCTGGACGCCCTGCGGCCCCGGGCGTCTGCCTGGGCCGGACTGGCCCTCGTCGCGGCGCTGACCGTCCCGGCGCACCTGACGATCCGTGAGCCGGACACCCGCCCCGACGATCTGCGGAGCATGGCGGCCACGCTGCTGGCCGAGCAGCGCCCCGGCGACGCCGTGCTGTATGTGAAGGAGAACTGGCGCCTGTTCGCCGCCGTGTACGGGGACGCGTACCGGAACCTGCGCGATCTCACCTACGCTCCCGGCCAGACCGCGCCGAGAACCGCCGCGCAGTTCACGGCCGCCCTGGACGGCGTCGAGCGGGTCTGGGTGGTCACCGGCGGCAGGAAGCGCCAGAACAGCGCCTTCGTGGAGGAGGATGAGCGCTATCTCGCCCTCATGGGCAACCGTGATTTCGTGCTGAGATCCACCGATGATTTTGGGTATTCGTGGATCGGCCTCTATGTCCGCAGGCCGGCCTGCTGCGGTGCCACCCGCTCGTCCGGCGCGAGCCGGTAAGGCGTTCCTCCGCGGTGACCTCGGCGGGCAGGAAGGTCAGGAGATCAGGCCTGGCAGCAGGGTGACGGTGCCCGCGAGGTAGGTGCCGAGCTCCGGGGGGACGAGGTTGATGGCGGAGATCTCGGCCGGGTCGAGCGGGAGCCGCACCACCTCGTAGTGGCCACGCGCGGGGTCCTCGAACTCCGGGCCGCAGCGCAGGGCGAGATCCATCGAGACCAGGCGGCAGCCGTAGACGTGCTGGGTCTTGATCCCCTCGTCGCGCACGCATTCCAGGGTGGTGAGCGGGGTGACGCCGGAGACCACGGCGCCCAGCTCCTCCATGACCTCGCGGTGCAGGGTGTGCTCCAGCGAGGCGTCCTCGGGCTCGACATGGCCGCCGGGGACGGACCAGTAGAGCTCCTTACCGGGGACCGTACGCCGGAAGACCACCAGCCGGTCGTCGTCGAGGAGGACGGCGCGAACACTCGGCACGTCAGACATGGGGCCCATTGTGTCACCGACCCGGTGACGTGATCCGCATCCGGGCCACGGGGAGGCGTGATTTCCTTAGGGCGCGGGAAGCCAATCGCCTTGCGGGAGAGGCTCCAGCAGGGCTGCCGCATTGGGCAATATTTGCCTCGTTGTGGCATATGGCCTGGCCGCTGCGCCGGACAACATCGTGCCGTCATGAAGAGCGCATGCTGAATGAACACGGGTCCATGCCACACAGGATGACCAGGGGCTGCGGCTGCTGCTGATCATCTGCCGGGGTACCGGGGCGGTGGTGATCCGGTGGCGGACGCAGATGGTGGTGCTGTCCTGGCGAAGATGTAGATCAGCCCGGCACGCCGTGGCGAGATCAGCGATTGGCCAGGGAGGCGATGAGCCGGTCGGCTCTGCCGACGGCGGGGTTGGTTCTGGCGGGAACCCAGGCAGACCGCAGCCGGTTGAGTTCGTTCTTGACTCTTCCAGATGTGAGCAGCGGAAGATCTTCCCGCAGTTCCAAAATGGTGGCGGCGGCCGTGTCGGGGCAGCGGCGTCGGACCTGCAGGCCGGCGAGCCGGGAGGCGATGAGCACACGGGAGCGGCGTTCTCCACCGTGGCGGGCACGAACGGAGTTGCTGAGGTGTCGTTCGGCAGCGGGGAGGTCCGCGAGCTGGGCGAGGGCAGTCCCGGTCTGGTGCTCCAGGGAGGCGCGACGGTAGGCGCCTGTCCATTGGGCTTCGGGAACGGAGTCGGCGCGATCCAGATTCACTTCGGCCTGGCGTAACGCGTTGAGCGCGGCTCTGGTGTTGCCGTTGGCGGCATGTGCGTCGGCGCACATACCCGCCATCCACGCACGGGCACGGGCCGGGCATCCGCCGCTTAATGTTGAGGCTGCGGCCTCGGCGAGGTCGACGGCCCGGGTGGGGTGACCGAGTTCGACGGCTTGGGTTGCGAGTCCTCGCAGGGCGGCCGCCTTCGCGGTCGGATCGCCGGCTTCCTCGGCGAGTCGTATGGCCTGAATGTAGTAACGCTGGGCCAGCCCGGCGGCGTCTCCGGCATCGGAGGCCATGAAAGCGGCCAGATAAGTCATTTGGGATGCGGCCGTGAACAGTTCGGGGCGTGCTCGGCCGGTGGTGCCGTGCAGCAGCGGTGCGACCTCGTGGATGAGGTAGGCCAGCACTGCGGCACGCGCGTGCCCACCGCCGAACAGGTCGTCGGCGGTGGAGAACTGGCCGCACATCGTGCGGATCCGCTCCACGTCGGAGGCGCCTGCTCGGCGCGGTTCGCCGGAGCGGACGGTGATGATGTGCGGTTCGGTCGGCAAGTTCAGCGCAGCGAGCGAATAAAGGCCGGTGGTGAGCAATGATCGCCGGTTGAGCATGTCGTCCTTCCCTAGACGAGCCACCCAGGTCACAGGGTCGCCGCCCCAAGGTTCTTCGGATACCGCTTCGATGTGCGGCCATCCGAGGTCAGGCGCGGTGAGGTCGTGGCCGAGCAGCCGCGTGAATGTCTCGACGATGATGGGAATCGTCCCCGCCATCGGGACTGTCCCCGAAAGCCAGTGTGCGATCGCGGCCGCGTCGTAGTACATAGCCCGGCCGTTTTCCGCCCCGACGGCATTGATTGTTTCAGCGACCTTCGCGTATGGCTTTCCGACGGCCGCAATTGCCTCCTGCAGTGCGATGTTGCTCACCGGATGACGGCGTTGTCTCGGCATGTCCATCCCCTCGCGCTACTTCTCAACACGCATCGAGGTTCCAAAACCATCCAATATCCAAAGCCCTACCCGGGCGAACGGTTACGTCCTTCACTGAGACCGGAACGTAATCGACTGAGCGCGAAGTGTAACGCGAGGTGGCCGGTGGTGGCCATCCTTCGTCGCTTCGCGCCCGTCAGGGAAGGAGCTCTCCGTGGTAGATCCCCAGGTCAGTGCAGTTGCCTTCACGCCCGAGACCGGTAAGCATCCCGCTGGAGGTTTCCCAGGGGCGCCCCGGCTGCCAGGAGCCGTGGCCGCAGCCCCAGAGCGGGCGGTGGATCTGCTGTTGGCCCCGTGGCGGCTGCATGTTGTCGGCGACCCCAACCTGGTGGCGAGCGTGGCCACGGTGATGGTGCCGCCGTGCGCGGTGGATGTTGCCAGCCCAGGGGTGGACTGGACGATCCGTGTCGAACGCGATGAGCACGACCAACTGCAGGGCGACGTTGACGCGCTGTTCGCCGACAGGCCCGTGCTGGCCTCCCCGCATGGCGGTCCCCGCCTGGCTGTGGTCGGCACGGGGGACGGTCTGCTGCGCCTGCTGGGCCGTTACCGGCCAGGTAGCGCTGCGGCACTGCTGGAGGTCGACCGGGCCCGGCGTACCACCCGCGTCGTCGTCCCTGACGAGGGTACGGCCCGGCGCTGGCCCGACTGGCTGGCCCGGCTGTTCTTCTCCTCGCGGATGCTCGACGGCGGATGGCGAATGCTGCACGCCTCCGCGGTGACCCTGAACGGGGTGGTGGTGCTGTTCGTGGCGGGTAGCCGTGGCGGCAAGTCCACGCTGGCATACCGCGCCTGCGATGAGCTGGGCGCTCAGTTCATGGCTGACGACCTGGTGATGGTCGGGCCGGATGGGATCGTAGCCGGATGGCCGACCCAGGTCGGCATCCCCACGGAGCTGGCCGCACCCGCCGGTGGGGTGGAGCAGCGGCGGATGGTGGCCGGGACGTGGCGACGGCGAGTGCTGTTCACTCCCGGCGAGCACCGGGCTGTCGTTGACTGGGCGCCACCGGCTCGGCTGGGCGCGGTGGTGCACGTGGTTCCCGAGCCCGTCGAGGGAAAGGGCCGGCCAATGCGCGCCATCCGGCTGGAGCAGGCCGAGGCGGAGGCGGCGCTGGCGTGGGCGGCAGATGTTCCAGGGCAACGGCTGTACTCCAGCGACCTGTTCGGGCTGACCGACGGTCCGACCCCGGGCAGGGCTGGCGGACCTGCGCAGGAATGGAGGGCAGTGCCGACCGAGGCATCCGTCGTTCGGCTGATGGTGCCTCACCTGCGGGATCTGCCGCATGCCCCGGTGTGGGAGTCGCTGGCCACGCTGCTGGAGGTGACGGTCCAGTGAGGACGGAAACTACCGCTCGCCGTGTGGTGATCGTGTCCAGTGCCGGTCGCTCTCTGGCCGTTGCCGCCAGTGACAACGTCATCGCGGCGTGGCCGCATATCGCGCCACACGTACCCGGTGCCTCCATCGAGCTGCTGCACCCCGGCGATCGCCCAGTGGTCCAGGGGGTGGCGGTCCCGGACACCCCGCCAGACGCCCGCCGGGTGATCAACGCACACCTGCATGTGGTCCACTTGGCCGCCGCAACCGTGTGCGTGCATGCGGTTGCGGCGGCCAGGTCCGGTCAGGGAGCGGTGCTGTTGCTCGGCGGCCACGGCGCGGGCAAGACCTTGGCAGGACTGGCGCTCGCGGCTCGCGGCTGGCGGTGGCTGGCTGGTGACGTGACCCTGGTCGACGTCACCGCCGACAGCAGGCCCGCCGTGCGGGGCGGCACCAGCGCCATCCTCGGACGACGAGGCGCGGTGCGTCGCTGGTTTCCTGATCTGGACCTGCCCGAGATTGGTCCAGACATCGTCGACCTGCGTCGAAGCGACACGGTGACCGCTGGACCGGGGCGAGTACCGGTCAGGGCTGCGGTGCTCGTATCCATGAACGCAGACCCTTTCGCGGTAGGTGGCGTGCTGGAAAGAGTGGACCGGCATACGGCGGCCACGGCGTGGCTGCGTACCAGCGGGCACCTGCTCGACCGGCTCCTCGACGCTGGAGAGGAGCCGCTGCGGATGCTGGAGGACGAGTACGCCCAGCGGCAGCGGATCCGGTACGCGCACGCCTTGACCAGCTCGGTCGGCTTCTACGCCGTGCGCGGCACCCCGCACGACATCGCCTCTCGCATCGAGCAGCTGTTCGAGGATCGGTGGTCAGCATGAGGAAGACGAAGCCGGTGAAAGTGACCGCGCTGGCAGTGGACTTCGGCGGTACCGTCGCCTGTCCAGGACCCAGC
Source organism: Streptosporangium sp. NPDC005286 (assembly GCF_040607515.1). Lineage (NCBI taxonomy): Bacteria > Bacillati > Actinomycetota > Actinomycetes > Streptosporangiales > Streptosporangiaceae > Streptosporangium > Streptosporangium sp. NPDC005286. The sequence goes on from NZ_JBEXGU010000003.1 coordinate 138,544, forward strand.
CCGGACGCCGCGACCGTGGCCTGGATCCTGCGCGAGCTGAGCGGTCCAGTGATCCCCGACGGGTTCGCCACTGCCTTTGAGGAAGTGGTACGCCGGGCGCGCATCGCTGACCAGCCGCACCACGAGCAGACGTCGTTCGCCGAGCTGCTGCGTCTGGCCGCGTTGGAGAGCGGGGTACGGCTGGACGACCCGGTGGCTCTCGCGCAGTCGGTGTTTACCACCCTCCCGGACGCCGACATCGATCCGATGGCCGCTCACACGCTACGAAACCTGTACGAGGCGGGCCTGGTGTGCTTGCTGGCCTGCGACACCCAGCGTCCTGAGAGCGTGCGCCGCGCCACTCTGCGACGAGCCCGCATCGAAGACTGCTTCGAGGTGCTGGTGCTGTCGAGCACACTCGGTGTCCGCAAGCCGCACCCGTGGTTCTACGCCGCCGTGATTGAGGCTGCCGGTTGCCCGCCGCAGGAGATTCTGTTCGTCGGCGACACCCCGGCCAAGGACGCCATCGGCCCGCTCGCCCATGGGATGCGCGCGGCCCTGATCAGCCCGGATGGGCGCCCATCCGGGCTGGACCCACGCATTGGTGTGATCGCTCACCTGAGCGAGTTGCCCGCTTACCTGGAGAGTCTCCATGCCCACTGATCTCACCCACCCCGCACGGTGCCGGTGCGCGAGTCCTCGGATCCGTCTCACCGACGGTCGAGCTCATCTGCTGCCTGCCACCGCCGTTCCGGATGGGATGATCCCGGCTCGGTTCAGCGTGCTCAGTCCAGGCACCGAACGCCGTCACCTCCGTGCCACCTGCGGGCCCGTCGGCTCCCGCGACGCCGGATACATGACGTTCGGCGGTGACCTGTCGAGCGGGTGGGTGCTGGCGGCCGTGCCGCATGGCGCCGCGTTCGACACCTCCGCCGACGGTGTGCTCACGGCGCCGCCCGGCACTCGCCCACAGGTTGCCGCGCTGGCGAGGTTCCAGCAACTGGCGGTGCTCGGTCTGGACCGGCTACCCGACCGGACCGACCTGGACGACGTCGTGCTGGTCGGCTCCGGGCCGGTCGCGCTCGGCTGCGCCCTGGAGTTGTGTCGTCGGGGTGCCACTCGGATTCGGGTGCTGACCTCCCGGCCAGACGCCCCGATCGGCCGCGTGCCCAGGGTGGAGTGCGTCGCCGCCGTCGAGCAGCACAGCGCAGGCATGGTCGTGGATGCTGCCGGGATACCGCACCGCGCTGCGGGCCTGCTTGCGAAGGGCGGCATCCTGGGCCTGCTCGGCACCCCTGACCCGATGTCGCAGTTGCCGACGCTCGGCCTGCACCGGGCCGGGTGGACGGTCGTCGGCATGCACGAGCTCACCGGGGGCCTTGCCTGTTACCGGGACGCGTACACCACGGCGGCGACCTGGCTGATGTGGCATCTGGACCCGCACCTGGTCGATGGCTGGTGCCGGATCGTGTCCGGTGAGGCCGCACCCGCCGTGTACGCCACTCTCGACGGCACCGAGCGCTCCGCCGAACCCGTTGTGATCTTCTCGTGGGAGCAATCATGAACGCCACGCCGATCGGGCTGTACAGCATCTCGGTTCGCGGCCTGAACGTCCCCAATCTGCTGACCTGGGCCGTCCGCACCAAGATCCCGTTCCTGCACCTGCGCGGCGGCACCCGCGGCATTGACCTGGCCGCCCAGCCGACGGCGATGATACGGCGGTGGCGGAAGGCCGCCGAGGCAACGGTGCCGATCACCGGGGTCACCGCCGATGTCGACCTGGCTGATCTGCTCACCGGTGACGTTTCCGCCCGCACCCGGGCAGCTCGCGACCTGGTCGAGCTCGCCGAATCAGCGGTCATGCTCGGTGCGGGCTGGGTGCGGCTACCGGCCCGCACCCCACTGACCGCACCCGTACTGGCAGGAGGAGCGGACCTGTCAGTCCTGGCCTACAGCCCGATACGGCTGCTGGTGGAGCCGCACCATCCCGGATGGTTGGCCCCGGACGCGTTCCGGCCACTGATCGATCTGGTGGAATCCTGCCCTTCGGTGAGGCTGCTGGCCGACACCGCGCAGCTCGCCGCCGCGCTCCCCGCTGACACCCGGTTCCCCGCATGGCTGGGGCCGGTCCTCGATCACGCAGAGGTACTACATCTGTCCGATCCGGGAACCGGACTGGACGCGCCAGGGCACGCCGTCATCGCGGCCATGGCCGCCGACCGCATTCGGTCCGGGCAGTGTTTGGAGGTCGCCGTGGAGTGGACCGGCCCAGACCGGAGCCCAGCCGAATGCCTGACCCGCTACCGGGCTGCCATCGCCTGGTGGGCGCGGCTGACCGCAGCCCTGGAGCCACAGTGAGCAGCTCACCGATTGGAGGGTGGGTGGCAGTCACCGACTACCCGGCCTGGCCGAGCCCGTACTTCGCCGAGTTACACCGGAACGCCCCGCCTGGCCTCCCACTCGGGTTCGTCTCCACCCTCGACGCCCTGCCCGAACACCCTGCTCAGCCCGGAGTGATCAACCTGCACCGGCTCAAGCGCCTGTACCGGGATCCAGACGGGCAGCGGACCCTCACTGCGGCCAAGGTTCTGCTTGAGCAATTGCAGGCACTGCGTGACGGCGGGTGGCGCATCGTGTGGACGGTCCACAACCTGCTGCCCATCGACGGTGGGGCGCCCCGGGAGGCCGACTGGTGCGCCGCGCTCGGTGTCCTTGGCGTCGCGGACGCGGTGCTCACCCACACCTGCTCTGACGCGCTGCACCTGGCCCGGCTCACCAAGGCGCCGATCGTCGTGGCCGGGTGGGCCGGGCTGAGCGTCCCTAAGAGTGTCCCCCCGGCATCGGAGCCGGTACGTGCCCTGGTCCGCCGGCTACGCGACGCCCCATTCTCGGTGCTGGTCGTGGGAAACCTGGTCGCCTATAAGGGGCTGCCCGCCGTCGTGAAGGCGTTCACCGCGCATACTCGGAGGGCGCACCTGCTCATCGCCGGGCCGTGTCGCGACGACGCCCTGGCCGCTGACCTCGCAGCCGTAGCGGTCACGAGCGGAGGCCGCGTCCACGTTCATCCGGAGCGGATACCGCCTGAGCATGTGCATCGCCTGTATCAAGCTGCCGATGCCGCGCTGTGCCCCTACCGGGTCGATGGATCATGGGAGGTCTTCACCCGCGTCCTGTACCCCAGCTCGGTGAGCACCGCACTGGCGTTCTGCACCCCTGTCATCGCCCCGGACCTGCCCGCCATCGCCGAGATGACGGCGAACTCCCCAGCGTGGCTCTACCCACCGGGTGAAGGTCCTGGCCGAGTCCTGGCCGCCGCCGAGAACGCAAGTCGCCAAGCCGGGCCCCGTGCTCGGCGGTCACCAGGTGACGGCACCGCCGGGTGGCGGCTCGTTACCGCGACCTATCAGCGGATTTTCGAGCAACTCATCGGCCCGAACGACCCCTTCAGCGGGCCGGACTCGCACACCGTGACTAATCTCCCCGATCCACGTCACCGTATTTCGCGGCCGCTTGTCCCGTCACCCCATAAGGAGACCTCATCGTGCTCAATTCCATGAACGGTAACCCGGAGTCCGAGCGGGGCGACCACGTCGCCGCCGCCCTAGCCGGTGCCTACGGGCTGGCAGTGCGCACCATCACGCAGCTGCCCATCGGACAGGGCACCATCAATTTTCGTGTCGTGTGCGACGACGACCAAGAGGTGTTCGTTAAGAACTACCCCGGCGGCACCGATCTGTTCGCCGAGCGAGAAGCCATCGCGCTGTCGGCCCGGGCATTGGAAGCGGGTATCCCCGGCGCGCAGGTGTTGCTCAACCAGGCAGGCGACGTCATCGACAGCAGCAGGCCGCTGTCGGTGTCGGTGTGGGAATGGGCATCTGGCCAGGTCGTCACGCGCCTGTCGTCCGCCCAGCTCGCCGCCGCCGGCACCGCCCTGGGCCGTATCCATACCCTGTTCGCCGACTATCCCGTCCCGGCCGCGCCCGCCGTGGAACATTGGCGCGGCATGGATATCGACGACCTCGCGGCGACAATCGACCAGCTTCTCGACATCATCGCCGACCGAGTTCGTGCCGGGATCGGGGACAGGTTCGACGCCGAGGCACAACGCACCCTTCTGGAACGCCGCGACATGCTCGCTCGCATTCCGGAACTCCTCGCCGACCTTCCCGGGGAGCTGACCGTGCAGGTCCTGCACGGTGACTACTCCCCGGTAAACCTCCTGTTCACCGGGGAGACGCTGTCGGCGGTGCTGGACTTCCGGCCGCCCGACCCGTTCCTACTCGCCTACGACCTGGGCCGCATGGCCTTCTATCCCAACATCGTCACTGGGGAAGACAACTGGCTGGACGCCGCCGCGACCTTCGTAAGTGCCTACCGGCAGGCACACCTGGGCGTGCCGGGCGTGGACGTGCGCGCCTGCGGCCGGGTCGCACTGCTGCAGTTGCTGAAAAGCCTGTACGGGGTCAAACAGCACTACCTCAAGCCCGGCCTGTTCCAGGACGATCTGGATGACTTCTGGCTGCTGCGCCACCAGGCGGCGAACACTCTGCTGTCCGAGCTAGCCGCGATAGACGCGCTCCTGGCCGAACTGGTCGGCACCTGATCGATACTCGCCACCCACATTGGCGACGCGAATCTGAATTTCCACGACACCAAGGGAGATCCCCGTGACCATGGACACCGTGCCCACGCCCGCTACCCGAGCGACCTGGGACATCCTCCGTGGGCCGATCCCGCCCGAAGCCTTACTCCTCGGCGTGGCCGGGCTCGCCGAACGCCATGGCCTGCGCGTTCATCAGACAGGTCCGGACAGCATGCTCCTGGCCGGCACTGACGACACCCCCCACGTCGCCATGCGCTGGCACCCCTACATCCCGGACCGGCCCAACACGCTCAGCCACGTCCTGCCCGCCCAGGAGTCGGTCGAGATCCTTCTCGACGTGCACCCAGGCGGGCAGGAGGCCGCCGCAGATCTACGGGTGTGGCTGCGGGCCCGGCTACGTTGTTACGACCCGGCCGAGCTGGAACAGATCATCGCGAGCATGCCGCTGCTCGCCCGCTACGCCACCCCTGCCCCGCACCTCGGCGGCTGGGCCGTGATCTTCCGCGATCATTTCGTGGAGAACACCCTCGCCTTCCTCATGGCGGTCCAACAAGCCGGCGTGCCTCCCGAATGGATCTACGCGCTGGCCAAAGGCGACCGCACCTACAACCGCGACCGCGTCCACGCCACGCTCCTGGCCCAGGGATGCCGCAGCGGCCTGCTTGACAACACCGCGATCAACGCGCCCAACAGCCATGCCGACGACCTCGCCCAAGCTTTCGCCGACGTGGACGCGTTCATCGATGCCGCCCACGCTGCCAGTCGGAAGGTGCTCGTCATCGACGATGGCGGCCTGCTCGCTCACGGGTACGGCCGCGCCGACTCACCCCACCGAGTGGACGCGGCGCTGGAGTTGACCGTTTCCGGACTCAAGCGCATCACCGCGGCCGGGCCGCTCGGCATCCCGGTTCTCAATCTGGCCCGCTCAGCGCTGAAGACGAACCTCGGCTACCCGGAGATCGCTGACTCGTGCCTGCGGCGGCTGCGAGCACTGCTGCCCGCGATGAAAGTCATCGGTCGTACGGTCCTCGTCCTCGGCTATGGCACCCTCGGCTCCCGGTTGGCGGCTGCACTGCGGGCCCAAGGCTGCCAGGTTCACATCGTCGATCCCGACCCGCTCGCCCTCATCGCCGCCGCCGAGGCCGGTCACCCCACCTACCGCACCGCCGTGGACGCATTGCACGCGGTGCGGCCTTTCCTGCTGATTGGCACAACCGGCGAAGACGCGCTAACAGCGGAAGCGGTGGGCACCCTGCCCGATGGTGTGGTCCTCGCCCCTTACGCCACAAAGGACTTCGCAGTCCTAGCGATTGACCCCGCCTTCGCCGAGTCGGCGACGGAGATTCCTGGGATTGGCCGACGCTACCGGTTGCGGGACGGCGTCCAGGTGACGGTCCTCGGCGACGGCCGCTCTCTCAACCTGTTCGAAGCCGATGCCATCCCCAACCAGGGCTACGATGCCTACCGGGCCGGGACACTCCTCGCCGCGAAAGCCCTCTGCGCCCGCGTCGGCACCATCCCGGCCGGAGTGCACACTGACCTCGTTGACGACATCATCACCTCCTCGGGGCTGTATGACGCCTACTACGACACCTACCTGACCATCGACGCACCCGCCCAGCTTGCCCCGATCGGATCCGAGCCACTGGCGGGAATGACGGCGTGTGTGATCGGCTACGGCGCCGCCGGACGCCTGCACGCCCAGTTCCTCACCGACGCCGGCGCCCAACTGATGATTCTGGACCCCAAACACCAGGACCTGCCGAAGGGGTGCCGCACCTTCTGTCACGGCGTCGACGAACTCCCGCGGCCGGTCGCAGCCGACGTCGATCTGTGGTCGGTGTGCTGCCCCACCGCAGACCACCTGCCGGTGCTGCGCTCGATCCTTACTCACGATCCGGGCGCGCGGGTCCTGCTGGAGAAACCCGCCTGTCAGGGCCATGAGATCGACGCGCTCATCCGCCTGCTCGACGAGCACCCGACCGCTCGTGTCATGGTCATCGACCAGTACCGGCATGCTCGCGCGCTCGGTGTCGTCGCTGACCTCATCAAGGCGTACGAGCCCGGCGCCTCGCTGCGCCACATCGGGATCACCTTTACCAAGGACCGAAGCGCTGACATTGCCGACGGTCGGTTCGTTGACCGCTCTTACGGAGTGCTCGGTTACGAGTGGCTACATATGCTCGCCGTGCTTCGCCGCCTTTTGCCCGCTGACGACTTAGCCGCCTATCTGGCCACGGATCCACGGCAGGCGACGCTGCGCGCTATCTACGATCCCAGGCTATTCGTGTCGACCCTTACCGAGCACACCACGCTCCGCGTCGGCGACGCCTTGGTTCCTGTGGAGCTGCATTCCAGCATTACCGGCTCCGCAGTCGTTCTGGGCCGTACCCCCGATGGTGTGACGGGCGGGTGGCGGCGTGGAGTCCGTCTCGCTGACGACCGGCACCGGTACCTCACCGTCCACGTCGGACGCATCCACATCAGTGTTCACCTCGACCCGGTCACCACGGCTGACGGATGGCAGCTGGATCGCAACCACCATCGCGTCGTCGCCGAACGTGACGACGAAGTTCTACACGACCAGGTCATCGAGGACTCCCCGCTGCGGACGGCCATCCGCGAGGCCGCCGATGCGCTTACCAGTCTCCGTCCGCTGCCACCGCTGGACCTGGGGCCGTTGCGGCGCATCACCGCGCTGGCCGAGCACCTGCGCGTCTGGTGGCCCGAACACTCCCTGAAACCGTAGCCATGCCCTTATGTCTAGCTTTTATTGGTAAAAGGGTTTTCGCGGAAATCGGCGCATGTTTCCCGATGGACAGATGATATTGGTATCTCTCATAGTGGGCGATTCTAGGTGCAGCCCTTCGTGGTGAGAGGAAAGTATGACTGGACAAGAGCAGGAATCCAGTAGCCGGGCGACCGGATCGGATGATTTGGCCGCGATGGTCGCGCATCTTTCGGAGAGGTGGCCGAAGTGGGAGCGCGAGGGTATAGGCCCTGACCGGGAATCGATCATCTCGGCGGCGGCTGTGGGTCTGGTGCTCGATGTGTGGCGGAATTCTCCGCTGGAGGACATGCATGCCGGTGGAGGGATGCGCGGGAAGGGGCCGGATGACCCGGAGATGTTCGCCGAGAGCACCGCTCTGCACCGCCAGGCCGTGGCGGCACTGAGATCCGGTGACCGGTTCGCACTCCTGGAGTTCGAAGACCATGTGCTGGACCGCCACCGCCCTTGGGCGGGAGGCGGCCGTACGCTTCAAGAGATGGGCCACGGGTATCTCGGTGCCTTCAGCAAGCACGTCAAGGGGCGCACCAATGCGCTCATGGGGTTGGAGGAGAACTTCGGCCGCCAGGCCCTGCTCGCGTACCTAATCGTCAAGGCGCTGTTCTCCGGCACTCACCATAAGGGCATGCCGGCGTGGCCTGCGATCGTGGCCACGGTCTGCGCGATGATCGAGGACAGTAGCCATGAGGCGTGGCGGGACGGCGAGCGGTGCCAGCGGGCGATGGACGCCCGGCCGAGTGAACTACCCGTTGTCGCGGACCTTCGCCGCACTTTGCTTGAAGCTCCGGAAACCCTGCCGATGCCGGTGCTCGAGTGGCTGTGCACCTGGAGGCCCGGCCCGATGCTCGCGGCGATCAGCCATACGAGTCGGTCGCGGAGATGAGACAACGCGCCGGCTTGGAGAAGTGAGCGGGGCGCTGCTTGTAACGGCAGCTACGGTGTGACCGCGCCGAACTCGATGGAAGTCGTGGTAAGTCCTGCCTGCATCGAACCGGACCGCTTCAGCGTGCCTACTCGGTCAGTGGTGATCCCTGCGCAGGCGTTTGAGGTCGGAGCGTTGTTTCTTGGCGGTGATCCGTCGTTCGATCGCGCCCCTGCTCGGTTTGGTCGGGCGGCGCTTCTTGGGGGGCGGGGCGATCGCCTCACGGAGCAGCTGGGCCAGGCGCATCTCGGCGGCCTCGAAGGACTGCGGCTCAAACCTTGTGCGATGGGTTTCGACGCGGTACAGGCCAGGCCGGCTACCCAGGACGCGGGCCAGTGCTTCGGCTCGGCGGCCGCTCGCATTTCGAGCAAGGCAGGACAAGGGCGGAGCGGATTATTCGCCAATCGCCGTGTCGCCGGTTTCCGAGCACTGGGGGTGGGACTGCATTTTGGTGAGAAGTGTCAACGATGCGTGACTCCATGCCGCGGCAGCCAGTCGCGCCAGAGTCGCGTCAAGCGGTGACCGCGTGGGGGTGCGCCCGCGCATCGGATCGGTGTGGTGCGCCGGAGTGAGATCGTGCTCGACCACAACGACGAGCGCTGCCTCCGTCTATGACCGGATCCAGGCGGCAGGCTCCCTGCACGCCGCCACCCACGACGCCATCTCGCCCCCCCGCGCGGCTCCTGCCCCTGGCCCTCGACTGACCTCAGGGCGAAACCGGCGGGGCCAAGCCGCCAGAGCGCATCCCCTGAGGTTTCGTCCCATCCTCCCCGCGCTTTGACACACCGCGCCCGGCACGCCGCCCTCACGAGGGCGGGATGCGTAAACTGTCACGCCTGTACAGGTCCCGCCAGGCATTCGCTCCGACGCACGTTCCTCGGGCACGCCCGGCTCGCGCGGATGAAGGGTGCCCAGGTGGTCGACAAGGCCGTGATCGCGGTGGCCGGTTACGGCAGCCGCTTCTTCCCCATCGGCAAAAGCGTCAACAAGTGCATGCTGCCGATCTTGAATCGTCCCGTGGTCGAGCTGGCCGTCGCCGACTGCCTCGCCGCCGGTGTCCGGCAGATCGCTCTGGTCACCGCCCCAGGGGAGACCGGCCGTCAGGTACGCCACTACTTCAGCCACGACCCCGACCTCGAAGCGCACTTCACCGAACGCGGCTGGCAGGCCAAATACGAAATCCTCGCCGACCTTCACCGCGGCGCCGAGTTCACCTTCCTGGAGCAACCCCGCGACGACCGCTACGGCACCGCGGTACCCGCGATGGTCGCGAGCACGTTCATCGACGGCGACGACTTCCTCTTCCTGGCCGGTGACGACCTGCTGCTGCGCCCCGGCGGAGGATCCGACCTGGCCGACCTCGTCGCCGAGCGTCGGCATGCCGGCACACCTGCCGCGATCGCGGCGGCGACCGTTCCCGGCACCGACGCCGGCCGCTACGGAATCCTGGTCACCCGGCACGACGAGCACGGAAACCGCCTGCTTGAGGCCATCGTGGAAAAACCTGAACACCACCGTGATCCCGTCGCGCACATCAACATCAGCCGCGCCCTGCTGCCGGGCGACTTCACCGACTACCTCGACACCCTCAAATGCGCGGCGAACGGCGAATACCAAAGCACCGACGCCATCGAGGACTACGCCCGCGACCATGACGTCCTGGTCCACCCCGTGGCGGGCCAGTATCACGACTGCGGCAACACCGCCGGGTGGCTGGCCGCCAACCTCGCCGCCGCTCACGCCCAAGGCATCACCCTGCCTGCCCCATCGGGTTTGGCCTCGACGTAGGCGGGCCACGGCGTGAACGTCTCACCCAGGACGATCACCGTGTCCATGACGAGCGGGAAATCCGCAGGGCAGGTGATCCTCGTCCTACAGGCGTACCGTGTCCCGCCCCGGGCCGCCGGGGCGTGCTGGCCGCACCGGTGACAGGTCTGCGAGGTCCCCCGCGCGGGGACCTTCACCACCTGGCCGCCCCGCTCGGAGGTCTTGTACTCCAGCAGGGTGACCGTCCGGCCCCACGCCTGCCCGGCGATGGCGCATTCGCGATCACCTTCGACGGACGCCTGTCAGCCGGCCAGAAGTAGACAACCAAAACGATCAGTTACATCGTTTGATTGACAGACTCTCCGGCTGGAGCAGGCCGGTGCCGGCCGCCATCCGGAACGCGTCCTTGATCACTTCGGTGCGGTAGTGGTCGGCCATCGACCAGCCCAGGACCGCCTTGCCGTGGCAGTCGATGACGGTAGCTAGATATACAAAGCCCTCCCAGGTCGGGATGTAGACACCTCACGTGGGTGAGGTGTCAAGCGGCGGCTGATTCAATCTTTTCCTTAGGGGTGGGCCAGGCGGTGGCTTCGTCGTAGAGCA